>JBDSJK010000301.1:0-5540 GCA_039917535.1 Burkholderiales bacterium | reverse complement strand
TTTGGAATGACCTTCGCGGGGTCGAGTTCGGATTGGGGCCTCTTCTGTAGCACATAAACCACCAGCGCGTATTCATTGGGCCTAACGGATTTCTTGACCCGCCTAGGAGCGATGTTGACGCCGATGATGTTGGGGTCCAGTGTGTAAAAATACTCACGTGCCTTTTTAAGGACTTCCTGATAGTCCAATGAGGCTGGAACCGTAAATGCAGATTGGGTCTCGGTCGTTTCTTTGGTTGCCATGACATATTCTCCTTTGAGTTTAGTTTAGGCCGGTATCACTTGTCGGCCATAAATTTTGGACATCTTCAGATCCTATGGTTCGCTCTAGCTAGTAGTCGCCTCCTTCAACCCACCGCGCAAAACCAAAGGGGCCAGGGTCGAATTATTTATCCAGAGAGCGAAGTTAAGCCGTTAGCGTGGTTCGGAAGCCCACTGACTGCAGATGAACTGCCGCTAATGAGGTCCCGCGCTTTACTACAACTGAAACGCCGCTCCGAGCACAACGTTGAGCCCGCTTCGCAACCGTGTCAATATGTCTTTCGACATAGGCCAAAAGTAATAGCCTAGTAGGGTGGGTACGTTTTTCGTTCCCACGCGGTTCACCGATTCGTCGGTATTGAGCGTATTCTCATAACTAATGTCAGTGGTTCGTCGTCGAATAAACATCCTCGCCTAAATGGTAGCGGCCTCAACGCGTGGGCACAAAGATCGTGCCCGCCCTACCAGACTGAAATGTTTTCGTCAGATTGCTGATTGACGATAATACAGCGCATAAGCACTCCCGCCAAAACAGTAATGACCTACGGGATATCAGCAGTGAGAGATCGTCGGGATCGTTCAAAGACATAGTCCCTTCGTGATACCATTACTCGCGAGATGAAACAGCTTTTGCTTGATCTTGCCGCTGCGCCGGAACCTAGTTTTGCTAACTTTGCTGTGGGTCGAAACCATGAGCTCATGGCTTTGCTTATGGCGATTGCGCGGGGTGAAAGCGGTGAGCGATTTATTTATCTTTGGGGTGACAAAGGTTCGGGGAAAAGCCATTTGCTGAGCGCTGTTGCGGTTGCTTTAGCTCCATCGCCTCGGAGCCTGCGTGGCGCAGCAACGGTGCCGGAAATAGGCGCCATTGCTGCCGATGAGACGGTGCTGTTCGATGATGTCGATCAACTTACCGCCACGTCGCAACCGGCCTTGTTTCATGCCTACAATCGATTGCATAGTGGCCACGGCCGGCTGTTGGCCAGCGGCACGTCGCCGCCTCCGCAGCTCAATCTGCTTGCCGATTTGAAATCCCGCCTCGGTTGGGGCATCGTGTTGCAAGTTCATGTGTTGAGCGATGAGGAAAAACTCGACGCATTGGCGCAACACGCCACAGAGCGCGGCTTTAAGCTTGCGCCCGAAGTCATTCGCTATATCTTGCATCACTATTCGCGCGATCTGCCGTCGCTGATGCAGTTGCTGGCCGCGCTGGATCAATATTCTCTGGAGACCAAGCGCGCGATCACCGTGCCGTTGCTCAAAGAAGTTCTCGATAACAGGCCGGTTGCGGAGTCGTAATTTGGACCTCATTTTGTTTGATTTGGACAACACCTTGCTCGCCGGCGACAGCGATTATGAATGGGCGCAGTTTCTCATCGAGAAAGGCGTGATCAATCGCGACACCCACGAAGCACGCAACCTGCAGTTTTATAATCAATACAAAGCCGGCACGCTGGATATTTACGAATTCCTCGACTATCAATTGAAGCCGTTGGCGAGTCATCCGCAGACGTTGTTGAAGCAATGGCGCGACGATTTCGTTGCGCAAAAAATCCGACCGATCATCACTCGTCAATCCCGTGAATTGGTAACTGCGGCGTTAGCGCAAACGGAGCATGTGTTGATCATCACCGCCACCAATCGCTTCGTGACGGAAACCATTGCTGCGGAGTTGGGCGTTAAATATTTGATCGGCACGGAGCCGGAAGAAAGCAACGGCGAATTCACCGGGCGCGTCAGCGGCATACCGAGTTTTCGCGAAGGCAAAATCACGCGCCTGGATGAATGGCTGGCAGCGCGCGATCTGAATTGGGATTCATTTTCGACGACGCGTTTCTACAGCGATTCGTTGAACGATTTGCCGTTGCTCAATAAAGTCCACGAGGCAATCGCCGTCGATCCCGACGACACCTTGCGCGCCCACGCCACCGAACGCGGCTGGCCGATTATCTCGCTGCGCTGAATGCGGCGCATCGTTCTTAGCGTTGCGCTGGTCGGTATTGCCGTGGCTGGTGTGAGCATTGCGCTCGTGACCGGCAGCGTTAGTCTCACGCCGACAGAAGTGTGGCAAGCGCTGCTGGGCAACGGCAGCGACGTGAATCGCCAGATCGTGCAAGAGCTGCGCGCGCCTCGCGTGTTCGCGGCGTTTGCATGCGGTGGCTTGTTGGCGATTGCGGGCACGTTGCTGCAGGTGTTGTTGCGCAATCCCTTGGCCGATCCTTATATTTTGGGCATCTCGGGCGGGGCGTCCGTAGCGGCGCTGTGCGCCTTAAGCCTGGGCATGCCTGCCCTGGGAACCAATCTGGGCGCGCTTCTTGGCGCGGTGCTTGCTATTCTGCTAATTGCCGGCGTCAGCGTGCGCGGCGGCTGGAGCACGGATCGCGTGTTGCTTGCGGGCGTGGTGTTGTCCGCCGGATTTTCCGCCATCGTCAGTTTGTTTTTGATTATCGCGCCCGCTGCGCAACTGCACGGCATGTTGTTTTGGTTAATGGGTGATTTGTCGCGCGTGATTTCGGCGACGCCGGTTTTAATTGTGTTCATCATCGTCGTCGTGCTGGCCGTTTTGCTTGGCCACCTGCTGGACGTATTAAGCCTGGGTGAAATCAAAGCCGCTAGCCTGGGCCTTAACGCGAAATTCGCGCAATACATTGTCTTTATTTTGGCCGCTGTGGCGACCACCGCCGTCGTCGTCGCGGCGGGCCCCATCGGCTTTGTTGGCTTGCTGACGCCGCACGTGATTCGTTTACTAGGCGTCACGCAAAATCGCGCGCTGATTGCGCTGTCGGCCATTGCGGGCGGTGGCTTTTTGGTGTGGGCTGATCTGGTCGCGCGCAGCACCGTCGCACCACTGCAATTGCCCGTTGGTGCAGTTACGGCATTGCTTGGTGTGCCGTTGCTATTTTTCTTGTTGGTGCGGCGATGAGTTCGCTCTCGACGGAAAATCTGACCTTGTCTGTCACTGACCGCGTGTTGGTGAATAAACTCACGCTGCAGTTCAATCCCGGTGAATGCTGGGCTGTCATTGGCCCGAACGGCAGCGGTAAGACTACGCTACTCCACGCGCTGGCCGGTTTGCGCCGCGCTGAGAAAGGATGCGTCTCGCTCAATGGTGACGAGCTGAAAAAGCATGCAGCCCGCGATCGGGCGAAAAAAATCGGTGTGCTGCTGCAAGAGGAAAACAGTGCCTTCCATGGCACGGTGACAGAATACGTCGAGTTAGGGCTATTCTCACAAGGCACCTGGCTGTCAGGATTATCCAGCGCCGATCTACAGGCACATGCCGCCATGAAGCGCATGGATATTGGCTGTTTGGCTAATCGCCCGTGGAGTACATTGTCCGGCGGCGAACGGCAGCGCGCGCGGCTCGCGCAATTGCTCGCGCAAGCGCCGGATATTTTTCTGCTCGATGAGCCGTTGCTGCATCTTGATTTGCGTCACCAACTGGCGGTGTTGGAGTGTTTCCAAGCGCTTGCGCGCTTCCAACGCAAGACCGTCATCATGGTGTTGCACGATGCGCTCTGGGCAAGCCAATTTTGTGACCACACGCTGATGCTTTATGATGATGGAATCTGCCGGTTTGGCCCGGTTGCGTCACTCATCAATAAAGACAACTTAGCGCGTCTATATGGCTGTTCAATGGATCGTTTTGATTTTCACCTGCCGGCATGATTAAAAAGCTGATCAAGCGCGTGTTTGGCGGCAAAAAAGACGTTGATTCAAAAAGCTTGAAACCCAAGGTGTTGAAAGTGGCGGATCATGGCATCAAGCGTGAGATGATTTCCGCCTGCGCACTGCGTACCACCGATGCATTGCAGCAGGCGGGCTACCAGGCGCTGGTAGTGGGCGGCGCGGTGCGCGATTTGCTAACCGGGCGGGCACCGAAAGATTTCGATGTCGCCACCGATGCGACGCCCGACCAAGTTCGTGCCGTGATTCGCCGCTCGCGCATCATCGGGCGGCGGTTTCAAATCGTGCATGCGTTGTGCGGGCAGGAGACCGTGGAAGTGTCTACGTTTCGCGCGATGTCCGTGCCGATCGCCGAGCCGGATAACGAGAATAACGAAATGCGCGCCGATGAGCACGGCCGTTTGCTGCGCGACAACGTGTGGGGCACCCAGGCGGAAGATGCTTCGCGGCGCGATTTCACCGCCAATGCCTTGTTCTACGATCCTAACACCGAAGAAGTGTGGGACTATCATCACGGCGTCGCCGACATACGCGCCAAGAAACTTCGCATGATCGGCGATCCCGCCACGCGTTATCGTGAAGACCCCGTGCGTATGTTGCGCGCGGCGCGCTTTGCCGCCAAGCTCGGCTTCAGTATTGATGCGCCGACCAAGGCGCCGATCAAAGACATGGCGGACTTGCTCGCCAACGTGCCGCGTTCACGTCTGTTCGACGAGATGATGAAGCTGCTGCTCTCCGGCCATGCCTGGGCTGGCGTGACGACATTGCGTAGCGAGGGTCTGCATCATGGTTTACTGCCGATGCTCGACGTGATCCTCGAACAACCCATGGGTGAGCGCTTCGTCAAGCTGGCGCTGGAACAAACGGATATACGCATCCAGCAAGATAAGTCAGTATCGCCCGGATTCTTGTTTGCGACCCTGCTGTGGCATGAAGTGCTGGCCGCGTGGGGCACGCGCGAAAAGGGTGGCATGCGCAAGATGCAGGCGCTGCACGAAGCCGTTGACGACGTGTTGCGTCAGCAGTCCGCACAACTCAATATTCCGCGCCGTTATGACGCTGTGATGAACGAAATTTGGCAGGTGCAGCCGCGCTTTTTGGATCGTTCGGGCGTGCGGCCGTTTCGCTTGCTCAGTCACCCGCGCTTTCGCGCTGGTTTTGATTTCCTGCTGCTGCGTTGTGCGAGCGGCGAACTCGATGCGGAACTTGGCGCGTGGTGGGAGAAATTTCAAAGCGTGGACGAAGCGGAACAACAGGCCATGTTGCTGACGGAAACCACGCCCACTAAGAAACGCCGCCGCCGGTCCAAGCGCAAGCCTGCCGAGAGCAGTCCCGCCGATCTGCTTTGAAAACCATCGCCTATGTCGCGTTGGGCTCTAATCTGGATAGCCCGAAAATGCAAGTTATAGACGCCTTCGCCGAGCTTGATGAAATTGATCAAACCCATTTGCTGCGGACGTCATCCTTGTACGGCAGCGCGCCGTGGGGTTACGCGAATCAGCCGGATTTTGTGAACGCCGTGGCGCAGATCGAAACCGAACTGTCGCCGCGCGAGCTGCTCGACGAGTTGCTGAAAATCGAAACTTGGCACGG
>JBDSJK010000300.1:0-10734 GCA_039917535.1 Burkholderiales bacterium | reverse complement strand
TGGTGAGTATCGCCGAACGCGCCCGCAACCTAAAAGGCCATGGTTTGGACGAGGGCACTTCGACCAGGATGTTGATCTATGCGGGCCAGTTGATCGCCCGCAACATCGAGCCCGTGGCTGCGTGCCGTGTCGCACTCGTGCGGCCCATAACCGACGATCCCGATATGCGTGATGCATTGGATGCGATCGTTCGAACCTATTTTTAGATTGAGCAGCGGTGAGTTGTTGTCTTGCAGACCGATACATCATCTGAACTCCAGGACTATCTTCCGGGCGATCTCGATCCGTCGCTAGCAGCGCTAGTCCTAAATGCCGCTGAAGCAGCGCGAGGTAAGCTCAGCGCGGAAGGGTTCGTCGCCTATATCAACGGTGTACAAATGCTAAAGGCCCGCAACGTCGGTTGGGCGCCGGTGGTTGCCTATCTACGCCAACTTCCCTTGGTGGTTGAAATCCTCGATGAGACGATCACCCGGCCTATGCTCGACACGGCGGCACAGGTGCAAGAGCGCTGCGGCGCGGCCGTCATCGATCAATTTTTTTCGACCAGTACCTTAGCGGCGCAGAGGCTGGGAGACAAACAAGCATTTCTCGATTACCTGCGCTTGTTGAGCGAAATTGCGGCAATGTCGCCGACCATGTTGCCGCTGTTCCTCGATCATCTCACGGTGCTGCTTGATGGCCTGACCATTGCGGGGCTCCAGCGCTGGGCGCAGGTGGGGTTGAAAGCCCATTCCCGCGACATCGAATCGCAGAAGAAATATTTCTCGCTAGACAGCAAGGATGCCATCGCCATGCTCAAGCTCGGCGGGGAAGGCACGTTGTTCAGCCACGTTCACCGGCGGCTACAGCTCTACCTGCGCGCGCTGTGGGGGCACGAGTTGATCATGCATCCCAAGTCCAAGAAGGATCTGGCGATCCACCATCATCGCCCCTTCATCGATGGCGAAACTATTTATTTACCCGATGCCTACGGCGGAAAAAAAGTCGGCCCGGGCGCAGAGTTATATCGCGCCGCCGCGGCACATGCGGCGGCGCATCTCGCATTCACCCGCGCTCAATTCAAGGTGGGTCGATACAAGCCAATAAAATTGGTTGTCGTATCGCTTATCGAAGATGCCCGTGTCGAAGCGCTCGCCATTCGTGAATTTCCGGGGCTACGCAATATTTGGAAAGAATGGCATATGGCCACACCTGATCTGGGTGGTACTTTTGTTGCTTTAGTGGCACGATTGTCGCGCGCGTTGATCGATCCCGATTATGTCGACGGACATCCGTGGGTGCAGCGTGGGCGACGCGACTTTTTGGCAAGCCAGACTCGGCTTGAAGATCAAAATATTTCTCTCGAACTTGCGTCGCCGCTTGCGAATGACATTGGCCAAACACGCTTGCAGTTCAACTACAAAACCTATGTGATTCAGCCGGCATATCGCGACGATAATTCTTTTATGTGGCATTACGACACCGACGTACCGCCTACACTGAACGAGGATGACGACATCGTCCTGGAAGAGATCAAGACCAATCCGCAGGAACCCGACCAAACCACGACACCCGAGACTAAGCTACGCGAAGCCCAGGTTGAAGAGCCGGATCGCGACAAGAGGGAAAAAGATTCACCCCATGCGATCATCCTGGAATTAGTGACGCGCACTGTGGACTATGGAGAATGGGACTACACCATCGGCCTAGAGCGCCCGTCCTGGTGTACCTTGTTTGAGAAGCAGCCGATGCTCGGCGATCCCGCCAACATCGATGCGCTGCTGCGCCGCAATGAAGCACTGTTGCTGCGGGTCAAGGCGTTGATCCGTGCCGCGCAAATTCAGCGTGCCGAACGGTTGCGCAAACAATACGAAGGCGATCGCATGGACCTCGATGCTGCTATCCGCGCCGTCATCGATCTACGTAGTAAAAACGAGCCTGATCCGCGCATCAACATGCGTACCGTCCACCGTGGCCGCAATCTTTCAGTATTAGTCTTGCTGGATCTATCGAAATCCACCGGCGACTTCATTCGCAGCGAGAACTCTACCGTGCTCGATCTAGCGCGAGAAGCACTTGCATTGCTGGCGGAAGCCATGAGCGAGCTGGGCGATCAATTCGCCATTCATGGCTTCACGTCGAGCGGTCGGCGCGATGTGAGCTACTACCGTCTCAAGGATTTCCACGCGCCTTACGATACTCATGTCAAAGCACGGCTTGCAGGTCTCACGCCGTTGTTATCCACCCGTATGGGGCCGGCGATTCGCCATGCCGGCGAGCTGTTGCGTGCGCAAGCGTCCGAGCGCAAACTATTGTTGGTGATCACCGATGGAGAGCCATCGGACATTGATATTCACGACCCGCGCTATTTGACCATGGACGCCAAGAAAGCCTGTGAAAGTCTGATGCGCCACGGCATCCAACCATTCTGCATGAGCCTCGATCCGCGCGCCGACAAATACGTCTCCACCATCTTCGGGCGACGAAATTTTCTGGTCATGGATAAGCTCAACCGGTTGCCGGAAAAACTTCCTCTGATCTACCTTCGCATGACGCAACATTAAGTATGGGGAAAACTATGAACATACTGAAAATTAGCCGGGAAGCGTTTCAACAGTCCGCGGATAACGGGAAGTTTCTGATCATCGTTTGGCAAGCGCGCGGCGCGGATACCACGCGCTTGCAGGAGTATTCAACCATCGTTCACGGACAATTTGCCGGCGCCTATCTGGCTCAGATCGTCGCCGATGAAGAGCCGGAACTCGCAGCGATGTTTGGTATCGCCGATTTGCCGGTGCTACTTATGATGCGCGAACAAGTCGTACTCTACTGCGAGCCTGGGTTACCTGAACCCGAGGTTTTCACCATGCTAGTCCGGCGCGCAGGCAGCCTGAACATGGCGTCGATTCATGCCGAGATCGAGCAGGCAAAAGAAATCCGAGGCGCCCTATTTTCGCGGCGTGTTTGTCCAACCGCAAAGCGGCTATCGTAGGCTTGTCAATCGCACAGCGATTTTTTTGATTGTCCCGCCGGGCGACACGTCCTGCTTGCTTCGTGGCGACGTATGATCTGGGAGCCAATATTCACGCGCCTCTCAGGCGATCAGTCTTCACACGCATGCACGTTTAAATAGAGGGAAATGGGCCCAAGAGCCGCATGGGCATTGGCTCTGGGGCCGATGACTTACCTATTGAATTCTCCATCGCGGTATTGTCGGGTGACGATCGCTCGCATGTTAAAGAAGTCGCATGAAAATACGCAATGAATCTTGAGAAGGATAAAATCCATGTCGACCGCAACGCCATCCGGCGAATACCCGAAGTTGGATGTTGATCCATTTTCATTCGATTTCTTATGCGATCCCTATCCCTTCCATGAGCAACTTCGTGAAGCCGGGCCGCTTATCTGGCTGCAGCGTTACCGGGTTTGGGCGATGGCGCGCCATTCCGAAGTGCATGCTGCGCTGAGCGATTGGCAGACGTTTAGCTCCAGCGCCGGTGTCGGGCTTTCTCATTTTGGCAAGGAAAAACCCTGGCGTCCGCCCAGCATTATTCTCGAGACCGACCCGCCGTTGCATACCCGCACCCGAGGCGTGTTGATGCGCATCTTGTCGCGTCCGGCGCTGGCGCAATTGCAAACGACGTTTCAAGCCGAAGCCGATAGTCTTATCGATAAACTAATTGCCCGCGGAAGCTTCGACGCCGTGACGGAGTTGGCTGAGCCTTATCCCCTTAAGGTATTTCCCGATGCCGTCGGGCTCGTTTCAGAAGACCGCGACAATCTGCTGCCCTATGGCAACATGGTCTTCAACGCATTCGGTCCGCGCAATCCACTCTTCGACGAGGCCATGAAACACGCCGAGCCGGTACGCGCATGGATGATGGCGCAATGTCGGCGCGAAGCATTGCGCCCGGATGGTTTCGGCGCGCAAGTTTATGGCTACGTCGACAAAGGCGAACTAAACGAGGACGAAGCAGGGCTATTGGTTCGCTCGTTATTATCTGCAGGGCTTGACACCACGGTCTACGGTCTTGGCAACGCGCTTCATTGTTTCGCAAACTTTCCGGATCAGTGGACGTTGTTGCGTAGCGATCTAAGCCTGGTTCGTGCCGCCTTCGAAGAAGTGATTCGCTATGCTTCTCCCGTGCAAACGTTTTTCCGCACCACTACCAAAGCCGTCGACCTAGCAGGTGTTCGCATCGGCGAAAGCGAGAAAGTCTTGCTGCTCCTCGGCGCGGCGAACCGCGATCCACGTAAATGGGAAGAGCCGAATCGCTTCAACATCCAGCGCAAAGCCGCCGGTCATGTCGGGTTTGGCGCGGGCATACATATGTGTGTCGGCCAAGCCGTAGCTCGCCTAGAGGCTGAGACGATCTTGACGACACTCGCGAAAAAAGTGAAAGCGATCAACCTGACCGGCGAAGCCGCGTGGCGGCTCAACAATACCCTGCGCGGGTTGGATAGTTTGCCGATTAGTTTGATCCCGGCGTGATCGTCGAGCATGCATGAGAAGCTGTCGTTAAGTTGGCTAGGCTTGAGAGCAGTTCGCGCTAGTTCCTTGGCGCGGAGCTGGCTAAATCACTGTGGCTTGTCACCTGCGAAAATCTAAACACAAGGGCGGATTAGGAGGGTAGCGTTATCCATCGAACCACAACCACATGCGAGAGTTTGGTATACGATTGCCGCGATGACAATAGCTTTTCCCGGCGCGCGGTTCCTCTTATCGGAAAGCAAAGGCCAGGATATCACCCGATAATTATTGCAAACGCCGTATCTTACCCCAGCTCTCGATAATCCAGCCCTGCTGCTGGTTCTTTCCCAGCACAACCGCGTCTTGACTGTCATTCCACAAAAATATCGTCAGCGGAATTTTGCTGATCAGTTGATTGCCGGAGATATTCAGATCGCGGCTGTCATTGATGCGCGTTTCTTCTGCCACACGGATAAAACTCCGCCGACTGTAGCTGTCTTCGCCCTTGATCATCACATTGTTACTGATGCTTCCTGTCGTACCATTGGGAAGGTCAATGAGTTGAGAGGCAACACCATCCGTGTCGTCAAGTTGATTGCCAATGATTTCAGTGTTACGCGCGCGGCTTTTGATAAAGTGCCCCCCAGCGGAAAGCAGGAAAATAGAGCGTGTCACTCGGACTTTATCGATGCCGTTTACGTAAACGCTGTGTGCGCATTGCAGCAGACCGTCACACCTGCCTAATCTAACAAATAGAGACTTGTCGATCATCAATTGCATGCCGGGTACCGCTGATGTCAGGATAGCTGTCTCACTGTTATAAAATATTGAATTGCGAACGACAACATTGCCGCGCTCCTGGCGAATGCCTGCGCCATTGCCATCGGCCACCCGCATATTTCTGAACACCAAACCATCAATAGTCAATTGCCCGCCGCGCGCCACCAACGCTGCTTTGCCTTCGCAGGTGCCACCATCAAATTGCACCGTTCCAGGTTGTATTGCTTTAAGAGTTAAATTGTGGTTCTGAATGATCGCGCAATCTCTATAGCGCCCCGGTGGCAAAATGATGGTGTCTCCGTCCTTGGCTGCGACGAGAAGCGGTTGCAGCTGACGATCAATGAGTCCAACAGCAAAGCGCTTTGTCGGGTCATATTTATCTTCAGTACCCGCAGGTAGAAGCAAAGAGCGCTCACCCATACCCACCGGGATCATCGGCCATTTGGCCAACGACCAGAGCGGTCGCAGGCGAGGATAATGCGGCTCGTACCAGGCGAGCTGCGTTTGCATGACGCGTGAATAGACTTCTTGCAGGTGCGGACCAAAAAACCAACGCGCCAGTAAGAACGAGGTACACAATGAAGCAAAGCCTAATAAAAGCAGCACCCATAGCAGGCGGCGCCACTTCGATTGAGATGATTTCTCTAGTTTTACTACCTTCTGCACATTAATACCCCAAGTTCGGCCATAGTAAGCATTCCGCCAAGTGATTCTTGCAGATGTGGGCTGCACCGAAATAATTCGATTGTGAGTGGGTTAAATAATAGCCGCAGACTGTAGCGTTAAGGTTATCGCAAAACTTTCAGTGGATTGAATATTGGCCTTTTGCCCGGTTGAGTAGAGAAAACAATCTCGTCCTCTCACGATAATTCGTACCGTTGGAATAGTAGGGTACGGTGGAAAAACGGTGGCGGCGTTTGTTAGGACAGTATTTTTGGTTTCTTAAGTGAAGTCCCTGCGGTTAAGTGTTATCCACACTGCTACGTGGCGGGGTCGATAACGCGGATCAACATCACGCTGTCTTTTCAAGTTGAGTGTATCCGAAGTATGCCTTATCCGGGGTTTGGCCAGCCAGTGAAGAATGCGGGCGTCGGGCGTTAAAGAACTCCAGGTAGTTCCCACTGGGTGACGAGGGGCTGGCCTAGCGCCATATCGACGGCGTTGATGTGGTAAGTCCTTTTAGGCCATCCTGATCGCCCTGGTGCACGCTATTGATGCGAATATGGTCAAAAGACCACAAGTAGCCGGGCATAACGTGCATCGCCGAATAGCGTCGCCGCCCGAATCAGCAACACCTGGGTGGCTGGGCCGGACAGGGTATCGTGCAGGCTATCGGTCTGGGCGAGTAGCACGATGTCCTCAGCATCATATTTGCGGGCAAAACGGGTGCGGCTGCCACGCTTTCGCGGCTGGAGCGAGTGGGTGCTGCGGTACTGCGCGATCAGCCGGGACAAATGCTGGCGTGAGTACCCCGTCAGGCGTTGCATATAGGCAAATAGCACCCCGCGCGACCCTCTGTGCAAGCGGAAATAGCCATAGCGCTTGAGCACGTTAGCGACAAAGATCCGCCGGGCGGCTTCGTCGGACGGAGGGGAGAAGGCCACCTCGGCGGTGCCCTTCAAAAATTCCCGGATGTGCTCGATGGCCCTAGGCCAGCCCCTCGTCTCGAGCCTGGATACGTTCATATCGATCACCCTGCCTAGATGATCGATCCAAAACCCTCATTTCAACCTCATATGCCATTGGAAATACGCGCACGTTTCAGCCTCCTATGCCGTTGGAAGAGGCTATGACTTGACAGCCTGAGCCCCGCGACCTGATACTGGGTACCAAATATGAATGCAGCGAAAACCTATTATGTTGATCTAAATTCGCTGTAGCGAAGTACCCCATCGACGGAGAAGAGCATGGTCCTATTGGCGTGGCTACTAGGCATCGTTATTGCGATTGTTGTGATCGCGATTGCCGTTGTCTTTTTGAATCGCTTCTATCGCAAATCTAGCCGCGACGTTGCGCTCGTACGGACAGGTTTCGGCGGCCAGAAGATCGTTCTCTCCGGCGGTTGCCTGGCGCTGCCGTTCCTCCACAAAATCGACGAAATCAACATGCGGACCAACCGCATCGAAGTCAAGCGCATCGGTGAGAAGTCTCTGATTACCGCCGACCGGATAAGGGTCGATGTGGATCTGGAGTTTTATGTTCGTGTGCAACCGACGGTAGACGGTGTCTCAACGGCGGCGCAGTCCCTGGGTGCCCGCTCGATTAATCCCGATGGCATACGAAACTTACTGGAAGGCCGTTTTGTCGATGCCGTGCAGTCCGTGGTCGCGACGGAAACCATGGATGGCCTGCATGAAAAGCGCGGCGAATTCGTGCGCCGCGTTGCTGACCTCATGCGCGACAATTTGTCGCAGAATGGCGTGCTGCTTGATTCCGTATCCTTGACGCGTCTCGACCAGGCGCCGTTTGCCGCACTCGACGAGAACAACGCTTTTAACGCTGTCGGGATGCGTAAACTTGCCGAGATCATCGCCACCAACAAGAAACAGCGCACCGAAATCGAAGCGGAAGCCGATATCGCCGTGCGTCAAACGCAATTAGAAGCGAAAAAACAGCGCTTGAACTTAGAACAGCAAGAAGAGGAAGCCCATATCGGACAGCGCTTGGAAATCGAGAAAGTCAAAGCCTTGAGTGATGCGGAAACCGCGAAAGCGCGCGAAGAAGCCATGGTGTTTAGCGAGCACGCGCGCATCGAGCGCGAACGAGAAACTAAGGCGCGAGAGATCTCCAAGCAACGGGAGATACGCAAGCTCGAAATCGAGGCGCAACTCACCTCCGAGTTAAACAAAATCGATAGTGCTATTCGTCTGGCGGAAAAGCAAGCCGACGAAGCCAAAGCGCAAGCAAACGCCGAACTCGCACGAACGGAACTCGTGCTTGCGCAAGAGCATGTGCAAACCCAGCGCGAACGTGTCATGGCCGAGCGCTCCCGCGAAATCGCGCTGAAGCGTGTGCAGGAGCAAGGCGAGGTGGAGGCGGCGAAAGCGGAGAGCGACAGCGCGGTGCTGATCAAGCGCGCGCAAGCGGAATCCCAGGCTATTCGCACCAAGGCAGACGCGGAGCGCATCCGCCTGCTAGCCGAATCGGAAGGCACCAAGGCAGTGATCGCCGCAGAAAATTCCCGCAGCGATAGCGTTATGAAGATGCAGCTAGAACGCTATCGCCTTGATCGCCTGCCGGAAATCATGGCTCAAATGATGAAGCCCGTCGAAAAAATCGACAGCATCAAGATTCATCAAATTTCCGGTTTCAGCGGTGCGCCCGGTTCTGCAGGCGCTAGTGGCGATAACAATCGCCCGCCGATGAACCAAGTGATGGATAGCATCATGGGTATGGCGTTACAACTACCCGCGTTGAAGAGCATCGGAGAATCCATCGGTTATGACTTTACATCCGCATTGCCCAAGCTATCCGGTGATGCCAGCGATGATAAGAAGCAGTAGGGAAATCGGCATGAGGGGGTGGTGGAGATTCATCGTGGTTAATCAAGCATCAACAATTTGAGGAGTAAAATAATGGCACTTTCTCGACGTGATTTTCTCTCGGCAACAGGCTTAACGGCGTTGGCTGGAAGCTTGCCCCCTTTTGCGTTTGCCCAAACCGGCGAAATCAAATTGGGGTCGGTGCTGGACAATTCCGGCAACCTCGACATTTACGGCAAACCCATGGTGATGGCGACGACCCTCGCGGTGGAAGAGCTCAACGCAGCGGGTGGCCTGCTTGGCCGCAAGATCAAGGCGATCCAATACGACACGCAATCCGACATCGCGTTGTATACAAAGTATGCACAACAACTCAGCCGCGACGACAAAGCCGACGTGGTTCATGGTGGCATCACCTCCGCGTCGCGGGAGGCGATTCGGCAAACGTTTAAGCGCGGCAATACACTGTACTTTTACAACGTGTTGTACGAAGGCGGCGTATGCGATCGCAATATCGTCGTGACCGGCACCACGCCGGCGCAAGCGGTTGAACCCATCGTCGAGCACGCCATGCAGAAATGGGGCGATAAGGTTTATATCCTGGCCGCCGACTACAACTATGGGCAAATCACCGCGAAGTGGTTGCAGCATTACATCAAGCTGCGCAAAGGCAGCGTTGCCGCAACGGACTTTTTTCCCCTCGACGTTGCCGACTTTGGCTCAACTATGGCCAAGATCCAGCAGGCCGGTCCGAAGTGGGTCGTGTCCGCGCTGGTGGGCGGCGCGCACATGTCGTTCTATCGGCAATGGGCTGCGTCCGGTATGAACAAAAAGATTCCGCTTGCCTCGACAACCTTCGGAGTGGGCAACGAGCACCTGGCGCTGTCCGCATCGGAAGGTGACGGTATCCTTATCGCTGGAAACTACAGCCAAGAAAATCCATCGGCCGCCAATAAGGATTTCCTGGCGAAATGGAATAAGCGCTTCGGCGACACCAAGATCGTGCACGAGATCGCGGTATCGCAGTACCAAGGCATTAAGCTCTGGGCGGAATGTGTCAAGAAAGCCGGATCGTTGGAGCGCGAGGCCATGCTGAAGGCGATCGAGTCGGGCGTCAAGATCGAAGGCCCAGCGGGAACAGTGTCACTCGATCCGCAAACCCATCATGCCGCGCTGGACATCCATTTGATGGAAGTTAAAAACCAGAAGCTCACCATTCTCCAAACCGTGAAACAGCGCCCGCCGTCGGACACGGCGCAGTCATGCGATCTGAAGAAGAATCCTAACGATAACAAGCAATACGAAGTCAAAGTCTAGTTGTGTAGTCGGTGGGTTGGACGGAAACGTACCGGCCCACCTTCCGCTCATCGCGGCGTTCGCAACGCACGATAGTCAAGCGTAGTGATTTTTCAACGCACTGTTAATTTATCTTTTCGGATTCCATGGATTACGCGGCTGTAGTCGTTCTTGAAATCATCTACATGATTGCGTTTCTGGCACTCACCAGCGCTGGGTTGGCGATTGTGTTCGGCATGATGCGGGTGATCAATCTTGCTCATGGCGAGTTCGTGATGCTGGGCGGTTACACCACCCTTGCCTGTTACAAAGCCGGTATCAATATTTATTTCGCCATGCTCGTCGTTGCTCCCATTGTGGTGGGCTTGATCGGGCTCGTTGTAGAAAGGCTCATCATTCGATTTCTCTATGGCCGCATGATCGACACGATGCTCGCGACCTGGGGCCTGAGTTTATTTCTTATCGGTGCCGTGACCATGATCTTCGGCAGTTCCGCGGTGAACGTGCCGACGCCGATTTCCGGCTATCAACTGGGCAGCTACCAAATGGGCGGCTACAACCTGTTCATCATTTGCGTTGCCGCGCTGATGATGATCGGTCTGTGGTGTATTTTGCGTTTTACTCGCGTCGGTTTGGTCGCTCGTGGCGCCATGCAAAACCCCGAGGTTGCCGCGTCCCTTGGCTATAATCCCCGCACGGTTTACATGATTACCTTCACCGCCGGCG
>JBDSJK010000299.1:0-10654 GCA_039917535.1 Burkholderiales bacterium | reverse complement strand
ACGCGCGTAGGTTGAGCGGCGGACAAAGGAAGGCTTGTCGAGTAAAGAAATACAACGTTGCCTAAAACGCTATATCGCCCGAGAACTCTATCCACTCATTCTGGCGGATTTAGCAGACGCGGCAAGCCTTTCTTGACATAGGAGCGTCAACGCGCCGACCGGAAGCGGGTTTCACAGTTTCAAGAACGAGCGATACCATCGTCTGCGTTACTCGGGGGGGCAGATGATGCGTATGAAGAAGGCCGTTAGATACCCACCACTTCGGTCGATTAGTATGCGGCAACGCTGGCGAAATGCTTTGGTGTGAGTGCGACCGACATTCCGCTGGTGGTGCCGAACATATCCCGCTTTCCATCGCGGGATTTGGGCTTCATGTCCGCATAATAGCCGCGCCATTAAAAACCGGCCTGCGCGCCGGTTTTAGTGCTTGTGCCTGGAGAGACAATATTGATGCGGCTTCCCGGGCATGCATCGCCAGCAGTGGCTATCTGTGTAACTCGTAGCGTAGCAGGTAGTTATTAGAGCGACATTTTTTGTAGCTTTGCTCGCCATTTCCTGCACCGGTGGGCAAGGTTCAAAGAACGAATTTTTTGTGATCGAAAGTAACCCGAGTTGGGCTTCATGCTTCATCGCATACGCGCTCAAGTCGCGCGTTGACGTGGGTGGCGAATGGCCATACACTCGGATCTGTAAATATAAAATAAAATTCCGCAAAATTCCAGATGTAATAGGCAACCAGCGTCCTGTTCGTTCTGCAAGCCGAACCAATCTCATCAGTCATTTTATGAAAACGCCAGCGCCGAACCGTATTGCGATATCGACTTCTCGAAGGCTCAGCGCGGGCCGGTGATAAAACAACAGTCGGCAAACAAATGATCCCAGCACAAGAAGCACTCGACCGCCTCAAAAAGGGCAACCGTGAATTCGCGGCGGGCGTGAAAAATCCTGAGTCGCCACTCAGTCATTTACAACGTGCCGAAATGGCAAAAAAACAGCAACCTTTCGCGATCATCCTCGGATGTTCGGATGCGCGGGTGCCGGCGGAGATCGTGTTCAACCAAGGGCTCGGCGACCTGTTTGTGATTCGTGTCGCCGGCAACATCGTGGCGCCCTCTCAAGTTGGCAGCGTTGAGTTCGCGGCGGCGCGGTTCGACACCCGGTTGGTCGTGGTGCTTGGGCATACCCAGTGTGGGGCTATTCTCGCGACGCTGGAAGAACTGCAACAGCCATCGGAAAACCAATCGCGCAACCTGCATTCGATCGTCGATCGCATCCGGCCCTCCGTCGAAATATTGCTGCAGACCGAGCTACGGCACGACGCCGAGGCACTGGTGCACCACGCCGTTCGCGCCAACGTCAGCGCGTCGGTGCATCATCTAAGACACGGCTCCGAGGTTCTGGAACAACTCATCCAAAACGAGGGCCTACGCGTGGTCGGCGCCGAGTATTCGTTGGAAACCGGATTGGTCGAGTTTTTTGACGATATGTAAGGTAGATATTTAGGGTGGATCAAGCGCAGCGGATCCACCCTATCTTCCAATGGAGAATGCTGGATCTGACGTTTCGTGCCTTGATCCAGCCTACATTATTTTCTTCAGCAGCATGGCTGCGAGGCAATACCAGTGCGGCTTACAGCCTATGCCTTGCCAGGCGGCAAGCTGGGTGCGGCTCGTGGCGCAGGTAGCAGGCGCAGTAGTTTTTCAATACACCGTTAACGGTACGATGTTCGGAGGATTGTGTGAATTCTGATTCGCCATCACGCGTTTTCTCGATGGCGATGCCTGATTTTTCCTACACCTTGCGCTTGCTCAATTATCCTCGTCTGCTTCTGCCGCTTTGGTTCGTTTCGCTTCCTGGCGGAGGAACGTGACGATCTGCCAGATTTGATCGCTGCTGAGCGTCCCGCCGAACGCCCCCATGGATTTTCCGGGCCGACCTCCCGCGATGACGCGATACATGAACGCATCGGAGTGGGCACCGCCAGGGCCCCAAGCACCCTTGATTAATTGTGGCGCCTTGCCACCCTTACCTCTCGAGTTGTGGCATTGCTGGCAGTAGTGACCGAACAGCGCTTCCCCCTCGGCTGCTGCCGGAGCCTGGCCAGCATATGGGTTGCGCGGCTCGGTGGCGCCTTCTTCTTCAGCGTGGGCGCTAACGAGCAAGCACAGCCCCACGAGCGAGGGCGCCCACCATTGCAGGTACGCCTTCCGAAACATTCTCACGCCGTTGTCACCCTGAAGAACTCATTGCGAGATATGCCCGGTGGCGTGCTCCGGGCGTTCGGCTGTGAGAAATCAGTCGGACAAGCCGAATACAACCATGCCGCCGCCACGCGATTGGGTCTTGAACAACTCGTCATAGACCAGCGGCCACAAGCTCCCGCCGCCGGGGCCGAAGACGATGGCGACATACTGCTTGCCGTCGGCGGTGAAGGTGGTGGGATTGCCGTGGATGCCGGTGCCGACATTGTGCCGCCACAGCAGTTCGCCGGTGTCGTCTTTCATGGCGGTGAAATATCCCTCGGCATCGCCGCAGAACACTAACCCACCCCCAGTTGCCAGTAAGCCGCTGGTCGCCGGCGTGCTCTGCGAGCGCATCCATACGAGGTCGCCGGTGGTGGCGTTAAAGGCCTGCACCGAACCCGCGCCCGCATTCAGCCGCAGCACCTTGGAATTGAGGTACCACTCACCGGATTTCCACCGCCTTTCTTAGCCTGAACGTCCATAGAGAAATCGATGGACGGCACATACACGAGTTTCGTCTTCGGGCTGTAGGCGGCCGGGTGCCATTCCTTGCCACCATCGAGCACCGGCGCGATGTCCTTCGTTTCCTTGTCGTAACTTGGCACTTTGTCAGGATTGACGATGGGTTGACAGTTCTCGCCGAAGCCCGTGACCCAGTTCACTCTGCCGAGCGGAACAACCCAGTTGCATTTCCCATTGGTGCGATCGATGCAGTACAGATGCCCGTTGCGATCCCCGTGCAACCACGCCTTGCGACCCTTCTCGTCGTTGATCAGGATAACCTCGCTGTTGCCGTCGTAGTCCCCGGTATCGTTCGGCGTGTACTGGAAATAGTATTTCAACTTGCCGGTGTCGGCGTCCAGTGCCAGCGTGGAATTGCTGTACAGGTTATCGCCGGGGCGAACCATCGGATCGAAGTCCGGTGTCGGATTGCCTACGCCCCACAACACAGTGTTGGTCTCTCTGTCGTAAGACCCCGTCAACCACGCCGATGCACCGCCGTACTTCCACGAATCGTTACCCCACGTCTTGGCGACCGGATCATCCGCGCTGGTCGGACGGGTCATTGTCTGCCACACGATCTTGCCGGTATCCGGGTCGAGCGCGGTGATTTTGCCGACGTTGGCGCCCACGTCGCCGCCAGAGTTACCGACGATCACCTTGTTGCGTGCGACCAGCGGCATGGAAGTGTAGATTTCACCGGTCTGGTAATTGCCCAGTTTCACTTCCCAGGCAACCTTGCCATTGTGATTGTTCAGTGCGACCAGGTGCGTGTCGAGTGTGGCGAGATAGACCTTGTCCTTATACACCGCCACGCCGCGGTTCACGGCATCGCAGCACAAGCGCGGTCCCAGATCGCCGTGCAAGGAGCGTTCATACTTCCACATCGCTCGGCCCGTTACGCCGTCGATCGCGAATACTTTGTTCTGGCTAGCCGTCACGTAGAGGGTGCCGTTCACCACTGTCGTCTGGCTATCCTGGGCGTCGGTAACGCCGAAGGAGACACTCCATTTCGGCACCAGCTGGCGAATGTTGCCGGTGTGAATCTGCGACAACTGGCTGAAGCGGGTGCTCGCGTAATCGCGACCGTAATGCAGCCAATTGTTTGGATCCTTATCGGCGTTGAGCAGCATCCAATCCGTGACAAAGTTCGGCCGCCACTTGAATGTGGCCTCGAGCGTGTTGATTCCCAATGGAGGCTCCGGATCCTCCGCGCGGGCAGGCGAGACAACGAGCATGCTGGTGGCAATGGTAGCTGCCGAGATCGTGTGCAGCGCAACGCGCGCAACTCTCAGTTGATCGATACGCTTCATGAGATTGCCCCTCTGAGATGATGACTTCGTAGTTCGCGTGTGAGCGAAATTTGAAGCGGCCCCGCTCGCCCGCATTGAGCATAACGCCGGGCCTCTAGGGGGGTCAATCGCATTCGGATGTCTGGTAGTTGCCCGAAGAGCCAATATCCATGCGGCTCTTCAGCCCGTTCGAGTGCGGCCATTTGATTTCACTCCGCCGCCTAGCACTTTCGGCGTAGGGCACGCCAGGAAGGTGGATCAAGCGCAGCGGATCTACCGCAACACCATTGAGGATCAGCGGATCCGGCTTCGCCTTGATCTTCCCTACATTCAGGCGTTAAGCTTCGCGATAAACTCCCGTATCCGCTTCGCGTTCACACCGACATCGCTCTGGCCGACGCGAGACATAGAGCGCATGTCGAGTTGGCTGCCGCCGTCTTTGGTTGTGATGCGAATTACAACGTCGTCTTTGAAGCCGTATAGCAGCGTGGTTTGGGTGGCTTCGATGCGCCCTTGCGCTGCATCGGCGGTGGCGATTTCCCAATCGGACGCGCGCGCGATTGCTTCCGCTTTGGCGAAGAGTTCATTGGGCGGCAATTTGGAAACGAGCGGTGTGATGTCGGGATAGGCTTGCTTTTGCTTGTCGGCGATTTCCGCGCCTTTGTATTCGAGGCCGTTCGGTGCGGCTTTGCGCGCATCGGCTAGCGCGACGAACGTCGGCGGATTCGCGGTGTCGGTGGTGATGTCGTGAATGTAGGGCAAGCTTTTCACTTTGTTGAGTTGCAGTAAAACATAGCCTGCCAACAGCGCGCTGAGCGCAAGGCCGAAGATGATGCGGCCGGTGCCCAATCTCACTCCGCCGATTTTTGCCAGCAGAAGGGCAAGCACGCATAACACGAGCGCCGCGACGGCGGCGATGGTTGCCATCGTGAGTATTTTGCGTAGCGCGAAACCTGCATCCCACAAACCTAAGCGATAGCCGATGGGCGAGAGGAGGATGCCAAGTGCGCCTAATAGGGCTAGCCAAAATCCCAAACTTCCAAACAGCGTTGCAATGCGTGCCATGACGGACTCCTATGAGCGTGATACCACTGATTCTACAATGTTAGAATAGCCACAGAATAACAATATGGGCCAGTCCATTCGGCACGTCAATTCCCATCACCAGCATTTTGTCATCATGGTCATCACGGCGTGGCACGACATCAAGAAAACTCAAGGCCAATAGCATGAATGTCGGCGGCAAACCCTATCGATCCATTTGGTTGAACGCCGACGGCGCGAGGGTGGAGGTGATCGACCAAACGCTGTTGCCCCATCGGTTCGCGACCGTTCAACTGCATGACTACAGCGGTGCGGCGAATGCTATTAAGACCATGATCGTGCGCGGCGCGCCGCTGATCGGCGCGACGGCGGCTTATGGTATGGCATTGGCCATGAGTGCGGATGCTGGCGACAAAATGCTCGAAGAAGCCCATGAATGCTTGCTCTTAACTCGCCCGACGGCGGTGAATTTGCGTTGGGCATTGGATGAGATGTTGATGACGCTCAAGCCTCTGCCGCCTACGCAGCGAGCGCAAGCCGCATACGTCCGCGCCGCCGAAATCTGTGACGACGATGTGCAACTGAATCGCGCCATCGGGGAGCATGGCTTGGAAATTATTCGCGAACTGTTGCGCAAGAAAAAGCAACAAGATCGCATCAACATCATGACCCACTGCAACGCTGGCTGGCTCGCGACCGTCGATTGGGGCACGGCGCTGGCGCCGATTTATATGGCTCACGGCGCGGACTTGCCGGTGCATGTGTGGGTAAGCGAAACCCGCCCGCGCAACCAGGGCGCGTCGCTCACGGCGTGGGAACTGGCGCAGCACGACGTCTCGCACACGGTGATCGTCGACAACGCAGCCGGGCATTTGCTGCGTAAAGGTGACGTCGATCTGGTCATCGTCGGCAGCGATCGCACCGCAGCCAATGGCGATGTGTGCAACAAAATCGGCACGTATTTGAAAGCGCTCGCGGCGAAGGATAACGGCATCCCGTTTTATGTTGCTCTGCCGAGCCCGACGATCGATTGGACGTTGAACGATGGCGCAAATATCCCCATCGAGGAACGCAGTGGAGACGAAGTATCGCAAATCGTTGGCCGCAATAAACATCACGGCATCAGCAGCGTGACGCTGACGCCACAGCCCAGTCCCGTCGCGAATCCGGCGTTTGATGTGACGCCAGCGCGCTTGGTGACGGGACTCATTACCGAGCGTGGCGTGTGTGCCGCGTCGAGCAAAGGTTTGCGCAGCTTGTTTTCAGGGAGCGTGAATGAACGAACAGCGGCTGCGTAAGCGCATCATCGCGACTTGCTTGGAAATGAATGCCAGCGGCCTCAATCGCGGCACATCGGGCAATGTGAGTGTGCGCTACAACGATGGCTTTCTCATCACGCCGTCGGGCTTGCCCTATGACGAGACTTATCCCATCGACATTGTGTTCGTGAATTTCGCTGGCGAAGCCACGGGCCGGCGCAAGCCGTCGAGCGAATGGCGTTTTCACCGCGACATACTCAAGTCGCGACCGGAGGTGAATGTGGTGTTGCATACCCATTCGACTTTTGCCACCACGCTTGCCTGTATTCACAAGGAAGTCCCGTCGTTTCATTATATGATTGCGTTGACGGGCGCAAAGAAAATCCGCTGCGCGCCGTATGCGACGTTTGGCTCGCAAGAATTATCGGAGAATGCCGTCGCCGCGTTGCACGGTTCTCGCGTTTGTTTGCTGGCGAATCACGGTATGATTATTTTGGCTGATGACCTGAAAGCCGCGCTGCGCTTGGGCCTTGAGGTAGAGGGCTTGTGCGAGCAATACTGGCGTGCCTTGCAGGCCGGCGATCCACACATTCTGTCGGAAGAGGAAATGGATCACGTGTTGGAGAAATTCAAAACGTACGGCGCCCCGGCGCAAGAATGACGGTTTTGCCATTTAAAAATTATGTACTAAGGAGGAAATAACATGTTTTTTGAATACCGCCAATATCGGATTAAAGACGGCAAGCGCGATCGCTGGGTGAAATTCATGGAAGAAGAAATCATCCCTTTCCAAATCGGCAGAGGCATGGTCGTTGTCGGTAGTTGGGTCGACGAAAAAGAGGACGATCATTACATCTGGATGCGGCGTTTCGATAGCGAGGCGGAGCGCGAGCGACTCTACAAACTGGTGTATGAAGATCCCCATTGGGTGAACAACATCAAGCCGCAGATCGACGAAATGCTGGATCGCTCTAGAATGATCGTGACGCGGCTGGTGGCGACGCCCCATTCCGTCATCCGTTAGGCCGTTTGTCAGAATTTGTGCGGCGCAGCAATTTACGTTAGAATTCGCGTTTTCTTGCAACGCACTCCGTTGTAAGCTTCGTTTTTCGCTAGGGGGATTTTAGAATGCCGCTCAAAATAGCCGTGCCGACCGAGCGCCTGGCCGGTGAAACCCGTATTGCCATGACGCCGGAAGTCGCTAAAAAATTGAAGGGACTGGGCGCTGTCGTGTGCTTGGAAACTGACGCTGGGAGCAACAGCCACTACCCTGACATGCAGTTCAGCGATGCAACGTTTGCACCGTCGGCGAGTGAAACCTGCCGCGATGCGCAGATTGTGCTCAAGGTTCAGCCGCCGACGGCAGATGAAGTGAACCTGATTCCCGCCGATGCGGTGCTGGTCACCTACCTCGCGCCGGGCCGCAACACGGAACTCGCCAAACAGTTGCGCGACCGTAACATCACCAGCCTGTCTATGGAATTGGTGCCGCGTATCAGCCGCGCGCAAAGCATGGATTCGCTGTCGTCCCAGGCCTCCGTGTCGGGCTATCAGGCGGCGCTTATGGCCGCGCAGTTGTCGCCGCGATTTTTTCCGATGTTGACTACGGCGGCAGGCACTATTCGTCCCGCGAAAGTGTTGGTGATCGGCGCCGGTGTCGCGGGTCTGCAAGCGATTGCGACGGCGCGGCGTTTGGGCGCCATGATTGACGCCTATGACGTGCGCGCGGCTGCGAAGGAGCAAGTCGAATCTCTAGGCGCAAAGTTCGTCACCGCCATCAGCGGTGCGGAAGGCAGCGGCGGTTATGCCCGCGAGCTGACGGAAGAGGAAAAACAACAGCAGCAAGAGGTGTTGGCTAAAGTCGTTGCCAGTGCCGATGCGGTGATTTGCACCGCGGCCATCCCCGGCCGCCCCGCCCCAAAAATCGTCAGCGCTGCCATGGTGGGCCGCATGAAACCCGGCGCGGTAATCGTTGATCTCGCCGCGGAAACCGGCGGCAATTGCGAGCTGACCGAGCCCGGCAAAACCATCCGCACCGCCAATGGCGTCCTTATCCATGGCCCGCTCAACGTGCCGGCGACCATGCCGATCCACGCCTCGGAAATGTACGCCAAGAATTTATTCAACTTGCTGTCGCCGTTTATCAAGGATGGCGCATTCAAACTCGACTTGGATGACGACGTGATCAAAGGTTGTCTTTACACCCATGCGGGCAAGATTGTCCACGAGCCAACCAGACAGTTAGTCGAGGGAGCATAAATCATGATCGAAGGCTTTACCGCGCTATATATTTTCATGCTGGCCGCATTCACCGGTTATGAGGTGATTTCCCGTGTGCCGGTGATTCTCCACACGCCCTTGATGTCCGGCTCCAACTTTATCCACGGCATCGTGTTGGTCGGCGCCATGGTCGCATTGGGCCGCTCCGAAACAGGATTGGAACAGGCCATTGGTTTCTTCGGTGTCGCGCTTGCGGCGATGAACGCCGTCGGCGGTTATGTCGTGACCGAGCGCATGCTGGGCATGTTCACCAAGAGCGCCAAAGGAGCAGCGAAATGATTAGTTGGCTCGTTCAAGCAAGCTATTTTGTCGCGGCGGTGTTGTTCATCCTCGGCCTTAAAGGCATGAGTTCGCCGCTGTCGGCGCAGAAAGGCATTATCTGGGCCGGTATCGGCATGGTGCTCGCGACCGTCGTCACATTTATCCATCCGGAAATTCACGGTGCGTCCAACTACGTCTTGATCATCATCGCCATCGCCATCGGCGGCGGCATTGCCTGGGTATCGGGCAAGCGCGTCGCCATGACCGACATGCCGCAGATGATCGCGATCTACAACGGCATGGGCGGTGGCGCGGCGGCAGCCATTGCCGCGGTGGAACTGGTACGCATCGGTGGTACGCCGGCTGGTGAAATACATTCCACTATCACCATCACACTCGCGGTGGTCGGCGCGTTGATCGGCGCGGTTTCGTTCTCCGGTAGCGCGATCGCGTTCGCGAAGCTGCAAGGCTGGATGAACAAGACTTATCAAGTGCCATTGCACCAGATCGTCAGCCTGGGCAGCTTGGCCGCCGCGGCCCTTTTGGGCATTGTCATCATCATGAATCCGCACACCAGCGGCTTCGTCATCTTCTTGTTCTTCGCGCTCGCGTTGGTCTATGGCGTGTTGATGACGATTCCGATTGGCGGCGCTGACATGCCCGTGGTGATTTCGCTATTCAATGCCTTAACCGGCTTAGCCGTAGCCTTAGAAGGTTTTGTGCTGCAGAACGCCGCGATGATTATTGCCGGCACCGTCGTGGGCGCAGCGGGAACGTTGCTGACGCAGTTGATGGCCAAGGCCATGAACCGGCCGCTGACGAAACTGCTCGCACCCGGCCCCGTTGCCACCTCCAGCGGCGAAGTGCAGGGCACGCAAAAGGCCATCGAAGCGCAAGATGCTGCAATTCAAATGGCCTATGCGGCCAAGGTCGTGATCGTGCCGGGCTACGGTATGGCCGTCGCCCAAGCGCAGCACAAAGTGTGGGAGATGGCGCAGTTGCTGGAGCAAAAAGGCATCGAGGTGAAGTTCGCCATCCACCCCGTCGCGGGCCGTATGCCGGGTCATATGAACGTGCTGCTCGCGGAAGCGGGCGTGCCCTACGATAAGATTTTTGACCTAGAAGAGATCAACGCTGAGTTTCCCAACACCGACGTCGCCCTCATCATCGGCGCTAACGACGTGGTCAACCCCGTCGCCCGCACCGATCCTGGCTCGCCGATTTATGGCATGCCGATCCTAAATGTCGACTACGCTAAGAACGTCATCGTCATCAAGCGCGGCAAAGGCGCGGGCTTCTCCGGCATCGAAAACGCATTGTTCTATATGGACAATACGCGGATGTTTTATGGTGGCGGGCAGGAAGCCGTAAATCAACTCATCCAACAACTGAAATTGTTGTAATGAGAACATTTGATTATTGCGGCGTAGACTGACCTTTCGCGTAGCGCAAGGTTACGTCGCTGCTACAACACGCGGATGGTCTACGGCGGTGGGCAAGAAACGATAAATAAATTAATTCAAAACTTAAGTATTATTAACCTACCATGCCGAGAGCCGCCCCCAGATTGCCTCTCAAGCATATATGCTTGAAGAGTCGCTCTGGTAAGGGTTCTACAGGCATGTTAAAATTTATTCCAGAGCCGTGGGATCTAATGAAAATCATGAGTACAAATTGCGGATTTTTTCGTTGTTGGCTTGGCTTCTAAGGCGCATGATTCGCTCAGTAGTAAACATATTGAATCAACTAACTTAAAAGGAAATGATTATGTGGA
>JBDSJK010000298.1:0-3721 GCA_039917535.1 Burkholderiales bacterium | reverse complement strand
CCCCTTACGTTTCGCTTCACCCATTGGGTGAGCCCTCCCATAACTGACAATAACCCGCTAACCCGCAGCCCGTAAGACTCTACGTTAACAGAATGTGCCGCTACTGCCGTTTATAGGTTCAATGCTTCGCCTTCTTCCGGTGTTTCGTTGTCGAGTGGCGAGACCTTCAAACCGCTGTCCGTCAACTCCGCGTTAGGCAAGCCGCCGCCGGCGGCCAATTGATTGACTTCGTCCAACGTCTGTCGCAACAATTCCAGGCGCTCATTGAGATAGGTGCTGCCGGTCGTGGTAATCGCCACGGCCAGCCGATCGTCGGCCTGACGCTGGGCGAACTCGGTGCGAGGCATCAGATATTCATCAAAGTCCTTAAACTGGCGGCTACCGACGACCGCGACGTCGCCGGCGCGAACGGCATTCTTGAGTTCTGCCATGGCGCATAGCTCGTAGTATTTGCGATCGATGCCGCCTTCCTTGAAGACAAAGGGTTGCCAGCGTTTGCGCACAAAACCGGTCGGCGCATCGGCCGGCACCTTGCGATCGCCACTTTGGTTTAATGCTTTGAGTGTGGTGACTGCATCGACAACATTCTGCACTACCGGTGCCGCTCGAAACTCGAAGGTCTCCAGCAACGCCGGCTCATAGCGTCGCAGTTGCCTGTAATGGTCACTAACCAAGGCAAGATGATCAAAGTTTTCATCACGAGCGAGTTGCTCGGCTTCTAGCACGCTCGCAGTAAAGCATTCCCACGAGACCACCGCCTCGATAGCCGTGTAGGGATCTGCGTTGGCTTTCTTGGCGTCGATCAGGGCGGTACCTACTTTGGCCAGCATGCGCACTTTGTCATTCACGCTCTTGCCCGACGCGGCGAAGGTTTTCTCGTACTTGTGCTTGGCTTTGGTAAAGAACGATCCCATCAGGCGATCATGTAAGTCCAGGATCTCATCGATGAGCGTTGCCGCAGTATCCATCACGATCGCGACGAGCATGGCGTGACGCCGGTCGATTTCGTAATCTGCGATCTGAAATGCGGCGGTCTGCGCGCCTTCGCGCACCAGCCGCAGCAAGCGATTCTGATGAACCGTGCGGCCAATGTCTGCAGGCAGCTCCAAAGCACGAATGGCCTTCAGTCACGCGATGTGGTGGAGTACGGCCTTGGCGCTCGGTGCGCCAGGCGATTGACGTAACCAAGCTAACGTAGTGACAGGTCGATCTTGTTTTCTTTCCAGAAGCTGGTCGAGTGCCATGCGTTGCGTGTCTCTAAGCGTGGCGGTAAATAACTTAAATACTTGCCGTTGCGCTCGGGTCGAGACTCCCGCGCAGAGCCGTTCGATCGCTGCCACCGGCGGCACGATAATGTGCTGCTTGCGCAGTTCGTCGACCACGGCTTGGGCGAGTGCCATCCCGTTGGTCGTTTGCATGGCGATTGGCAACAGCCAATCGGCGATCGCACGGTAGAACGTACGGCTAAACTGGACGAGCTGTAGACGCTCGACGATTTCCTGCAAATGCTCGCGGCGTGTTTGGTCGCGCTCCGCGTAAACATCCAACATGGACGGCGATAAATTCAACTGCGCGGCCAGCATGCCGAGTAGGGGTGGATAGGGACGTTCGTCCCGCACCAATACCCGGCTTGGATACCATAAGTACGCCATTTGTACAGCCACGCCCAGGCGGTTTTGATCGCCGCGATGCTGGCGTACGAATGCGATGTCGGCCTTTGAAAGGGTGTAGCGACGACTCAGTTCGCCCTCATCGCTAGGCGGGGCCACTAACTCAATGCGTTGCGCTGAGGTGAGCAGTTCGCGGCGTGGCACACGCGTGTCCTACGCTTTATGCACCACAACCGTATTGTGGACCTGCGCGAGCAGCCGGGAGATCGTTGCCGGATGAACATTGAACAAACGTGCGGCATCGGCAGCCGTTTGTTTGCCCTTAGTTACCATCCGTACGATCTCTGCCTGCTGCTGCGGCAACAGCTTGGGCCGGCGGCCACCGATGCGACCTTGCTTACGGGCCGACGCCAGTCCTGCCATGGTGCGCTCGCGCAGCATGGCGCGTTCGAATTCGGCGAATGCCCCGACCATTTGCATCATCATCCGGCCGGCTGCGGTGGTGGTGTCGATTGCTTCGGTGAGACTGCGGAACCCGGCTTTCGCGTCGTGGATGTGTTCCATAAGCATGAGTACGTCGCGCAGCGATCGGGATAACCGATCAAGCTTCCACACCACCAGCACGTCGCCTTTGCGCAGTTGATCGCGCAACTTGCGCAACTCCGGGCGATCCCAGCGGCCACCGAATGCCTTCTCACGGAAGATGCGTTAACAGCCTGCAGTCTTGAGCGCGGCGGTCTGGGTAGTCGTATCCTGTTCGTTGGTTGAAACCCGTGCGTAGCCGATAAGCATGATTGCAGAAAGGTGTTGCCAATGGATTCAATATCGCAATACCTTAACGCAATGCGCCAAGCCCGCCAGCACGTTGTCAGCGTTTTATTGCGTAAACGTTCATTTGCGCAACTTGCTTACGATCATCCTTAATTGCCGAATGAGAAAGAACACCATGACCGATACACAGACGACGCTTTCCAAGACATTCACGAACTTTTTCGATTCTGAAAAGGCCAGCGGCATTCTGCTGATCATCTGCACGATTGTGTCACTTGCAATCGCAAATTCAGGCTTGGGGTCTGTGTACTTGGACTTCTGGCGTATCAATGTTGCCGGGCTAACCATCGAGCACTGGATCAACGATGCGCTGATGGCGGTTTTTTTCTTGTTTGTCGGCCTGGAGTTGGAGCGCGAGCTGTACATTGGCGAACTATCGAATTTTAAGAATGCACTGCTACCGATCTTTGCTGCCGCTGGCGGCATCGCGGTGCCAGCCCTGATTCACTTCGCTCTCAATTCCGGCACACCAACACAGCCTGGAACGGGCATTCCGATGGCAACTGATATTGCGTTCGCCCTAGGGGCGCTCGCATTGCTGGGAAGTCGTATTCCCTCATCCCTCAAGGTCTTCTTGACCGCCTTGGCGGTAATGGACGATCTGGGGGCCATTATTGTGATTGCCCTGTTTTATACGACGCAGGTTTCCATGATCTATTTGTTGAGTGCGCTTACCGTCTTTGCCTTGCTGGTCACGCTTAATCGCCGGTTTAGTGTGATGTCGCTCTTTCCCTACCTTCTAGGCGGCACGCTGATGTGGTTGTTGATGTTTAAATCTGGTGTCCATGCCACGATTGCAGGCGTGCTCCTGTCGTTTGCCATCCCATTTTCCGCAAGAGCTGAGGACGAGGCGTCCCCTTCTCATCGACTGGAGCACTTCCTGCACAGGCCAGTTGCGTTTGTCATTTTGCCGATTTTCGCACTGGCGAATACCGGGATCGTGATTAACTCGGGATGGCAGCAGGAGTTACTAAGCTCCAATAGTGCAGGAATCATTGGTGGCCTCGTATTGGGAAAGCCACTGGGCATTACTTTATTGAGCTTCATTGCCGTAGCTATTGGCGTGTCCCGGCTTCCGGCGGATCTGAATTGGCGTCACATCTTCGGGGCGGGACTTCTAGGAGGAATTGGTTTTACGATGTCCATCTTCATCGCCAATCTAGCGTTTACCGGAAATGTAGAAATTATCAATACCTCAAAAATGGCAATCCTGCTGGCGTCCCTCGTTGCAGGGTTGCTGGGGTTTCTGTGGCTGAGGTTTTTCGGCAAATTATAGCCAC
>JBDSJK010000297.1:0-5042 GCA_039917535.1 Burkholderiales bacterium | reverse complement strand
TGAGCGCCACCCCCAGCGTACCAATTGGGCCGGCGAGATCACCGGGCAATTCCTTGAAAAATATATAGCTCGGGTTCCCATTCAGGAATTCCGTAACTTTTTGTGGATTCGCCCGAGCCCAGGCTTTAATGCCCTGCATCGACGTTTGCGCCAAGTTCAACTCGCCCTTGTCTATGAGCAAGCGACCCACTGAACGGAATGGATGGCCGTTTTGATCCGCGTAGCCGACGCGCATGGTGGTGCCATCATCAAACTGCACGCGGCCCGAGCCTTGAATATGCAAAAAGAAGGCTTCGATCTCGTCTTCTACCCAGACCAGCTCTTTGCTCTTGAGCGGTCGCGACGTCGCATTTTCAATGCCGCCACGGTCCAGGTAGGGCACTACGCGATTGCCGTCCAACCGTCCACGTAGGCGCTTGTTTTTGAGCTCGGGGTAGACATCGCCTAAATCCACCACAATCAAATCGTCAGGCACTTTATACAGCGGGTAGTGATAGCGCGCCGTTGCGACGCGGCTGCCATAAAGCAACGGCTCGTAGTAGCCAGTGATCATGCCGTTATTGCTGCCGTCGGGGTTGAACACCTGATGGGGAACAAAATTGTCCTCGAAAAATTTAATCAAGGCACCGTTGCCAGGATTCGCAGGCATCGCGGAAGCTAAATTACAGACGGGTTGCCACTGAGTTTGGTTACGCAATTGAGTGCAACTCTTGAGAAAACCCTGCCACGCATCAAGCGGATTGTCGCGCCCCCAACCGGGCATCGCACTCCAGGTTGACGCCACCAAAGTGCCACGGTTCTCCGGCACGAGGTTGGGCGCCGAGGGAGGAATGGGCGACACCAGACTAGGCTTGGCTGGTGGCACCTGAGGACAGCCACATGCGGACGGATCATCGCCCGGTGCCACGGGTTTCAGGCCCGTTGCCTGGGCAATGGTTTGTTTGCTGTCGACCACTTCACGGCCGATGGCCGGTGCGCCGCAACCCGCTAGCGAAACAACGGCCCAAGCAACGCCTAGCCGCAATACTAATTTCGATATCATTCTTTTCATCAATCAAGACATTTCACAAAAAGTGCTATGTTCATCAATGCAACTAATCCCGTCATGCCACCGCACTTCAGCATAGAATAACAGCGAATTATTCTCTAGTGGGGCTCGCTATGACGTGGATTTTGTTGGAGGCAGGGTTGGCCTTGTGTTTGGCCATTTTTATCGTTTGGTGGACGTTACCGCGCGAAAATAATAAGGACAGTGAAAAAAAAGACTAATGTAAAACGCGTGGCACGCTCAGCACGAATTCCGGGATATCCGCATCGAACTTGATGCCGTCCTCCGCCACCATTTGGTAGGTGCCGCGCATGGTGCCCACTGGTGTATTAAGCGACGAGCCGCTCGAATACTGAAAGCTCTCGCCAGGGCGCAGGTAGGGCTGCTCGCCCACCACACCTAAGCCGCTGACTTCCTGAATCTGGTTCGACGCGTCGGTAATGATCCAATGGCGGCGCAACAACTGTGCGGCAATTGCGCCGGTGTTCGTTATCGTAATCGTATAAGCAAAAACATAGCGATTCTCTTGCTCGTCGGATTGCTCCGGCACAAAAGTTGCCACTGCCGTGACGGACACATTGTATTTTGTAGTTTCAACCATAGCTCCCATTCCACACCAAAACTTCGTCCTAGGCAAGCGTTAACATCGCCTCCAACGATTTTGTCTCATACTGCTACAATTTACAGAACTTAATCCGTTGCTATCCGGCACCTCCCAATTACTCTGGCCATGAAACTCATCATCGCAACACCCAGCCCTTACGCCCGCAAAGCGCGCGTGGCTTTGTTGGAAAAAAATATCTCGTTTGAAACCATCGTCGACAACCCCTGGTTGCCCCACACCGCGATCACCGCTATCAACCCTTTGGGGAAAGTGCCGGCGCTGGTATTGGACGACGACCAGGTGATACACGACTCAAGTGTTATTATCGAATATCTTGATACCTTGCCCTATCCGCCGCGGCTTATCCCTGCGACACCTGCGCTAAGAGTAGCGGTGAAGCAGATAGAATCCATCGCCGATGGCGTCTGCGATGCGGTGGTGCTCTGCGTGCTGGAGCGCTCGCGTCGCGCCGAACAACAAAACGCCGCATGGCTGGCTCGGCAACAGCATAAAATCCATGCTGGTGTTGCCGAGTTGGCGCGGCTCTTAGGCCAGCGGCCATGGTTCACCGACGCGGGTTTTAGCGTGGCGGATATTTCCACCGCCTGTGCCCTGGGCTATATTGATTTGCGTTTCCCAGAATTCGACTGGCGGCCTACGCATAAAAACTTGGCGGTTTTTTTTTGAAACGTTGTCCGCTCGGCCGTCATTCCAGGCAACGATTCCAAGCGCTCAAACCGTGCCGCACACTAACTGAGAATAGGCCCATGAAAAAAATGTTTGATTTGACCGGACGCGTGGCCATCGTCACGGGTGGAAATGGCGGCATTGGCCTGGGCATGGCAGAAGGTTTGGCAAGTGCGGGGGCAACCATTGTGATCGCCGCACGCAACGCGATTAAGAATGTGCAAGCCGTGAAGCGATTACAAGCCTTGGGGACCCAAGCCGTCGCCGTTGAACTCGACGTAACCGATGAAGCAGCCTGCAAAGCGCTGATCCAATCCAGCGTCGATCAATTCGGTCGCGTGGATATTCTCATCAATAACGCCGGAATGAATATTCGTAAAGCACCGCAGCAATATTCACTAGACGAGTGGAAGCTGATCATGGATACGAATTTAAGCAGCGCGTTCCTGTGCAGCAAAGCGGCCTATTCTGCCATGGTCGAGTCCGGCGGCGGCAAGATCATCAATACCGGATCGATGACGTCAATATTTGGCGCGGGCTTTGCAGCGCCCTACAGCGCCAGCAAGGGTGGCATCGTGCAGCTCACCAAAGCGCTGGCCGTCGCGTGGGCGAAAGACAATATCCAAGTCAACGCCGTATTGCCGGGCTGGATCGACACGGATCTCACCGTGCAGGCACGCGAAGACGTCGCGGGCTTGCACGAGCGCGTGATCGCGCGTACGCCCGCCGGACGCTGGGGCAAGCCCGCCGATCACGCCGGCATTGCCGTGTTTCTTGCCTGCGCCGCGTCGGACTTTATCACCGGCACCGCCATACCCGTCGATGGGGGTTACGCTTCTCAGGCGTAAAGGCAAGAACCAATTTTGTTAACTTTACCACGCCACGAGCCAATCCCCACGCGGCTCGTGGCATATGCCTCGACAGGAACAAGGCGGGGAGCGGCTCCTGGGTATGGTTCGTTTGCGGTGGCGTATATATTTCAAGGGAGGACATCGTAATTAAAGCGACGGGCGGCAAGTAGGCTTGCAGAAATGCAGTGCTGACCGGCATTCTGGCGACGATGGCTCGCGTCGCGTTTTGCGTCGCTTTTCAGATGATGCAGACAGGCTATTCCTACTTGGCTTTGTTCGCGGTGCTTATCGGAATCTGCAGCGGGATACTCGGCGTTGCGGCGCTACTCGCCTGGGGTCATGACGGATTCTTCTCAAACAGAGGCATTTTGGCGTAGTCACAACGATGGCCTTTATCGAATGCCGAGAGCTTGGGTTCATCAGGGCACGCTCCTGATGAACTCATTCGAGGCAATTGCTAAGGCTTCAAATCCCGACTCGCTCACTGGCAATATCGACCGTCCTGCGCTTAGGGTTGCGGGTATGTCGCTCGAAAATTAACTGAAAGCTATCATTCTGCAACGGCACCTCGAGCAAAGCTCGTCTGGTGTGCCCACTGGGTTCATGTTTCACGATCTTGTTAAGCTCGCTTCATTGGCTAAGGTTACGGTTAGACCCGAACAAATTGCGACGGCGAAGGCCTTGACCCAGTACATTACGTGGCGTGATCGTTATGTTGCTCCGACAGATAGCCGTTTTAGTGATCATATCCCTGTTGATGTGGATATGCCCCTTGGAGGCGGGGCGCGTATGACTAAGGGCGGCGCCCATCTGAATGCGACAATCCCATTAGCGCGTGGCCTGATTGAGTACATTGTCGGCGAAGCGAAGTTACAGATTAACGACAACAAAGAATCGTGCCTCTTTGGATAAGTGTAAGTCCAGCCCGGGTAGGTTGGGCAGAAGCATGAAGCCACCGTGATCACCGTGACTTTTTTCCTCAGCCCAATCTACCGAGCTATGCCACTACATTGTGGCTAAGCTGCGACTAACTGGATTGTAGACAGGCGCGCAGCCTTTGTATCGAAAGTGAGTAGCGGTGCGCGATCAGACGCACTACAAAGCCCCGCATGTAAACAATCGGCAAACTCAGCCGTGCCTTGGCGATAGAGATGTAGGGCCTGTTCCAATGCGGCTTCCGACTGAAATTCGAGTTCCTGGGTCTCTAATAAGGCATTGAACGCCTTAAGCAGCATAGCTTTATTCAGGCCATAACGGGAACGCAGCACCCACTCGAGTTCCAGCACGACGGTAGCAGGGACAAAGAGAGGGGCTTCGCTAACGCTGGCAGTGTCAAGCAATCGACGCGCGCGCGCGCTTTGTTTCGGGTCATCATCAACCAGCCAACGCACCAGGACGTTGGTGTCGAGGCCGGGCATTAACGTCGACCAATATTCATGTCACCGATTGCGACCTTGCGACGACCGCGCCCCGATTTAAGCATGCCCTTGAGATCGAGAATCGAACGAGTTTTGGCACGCATAACCGTGGTGCCATCTACCAATTGCGTAAAGACGACACGCTCGCCGGTGGATAAACCTAATGCCTTGCGAATGTCGGCGGGAATAGTGACTTGACCTTTGCTGGTGAGGGTGGCTTCTGACATAGTAACTCCTTACTTAAACTAACATTGTAAGGTATTTATTTGCAATCTGCAAACTACAAACTGATGGCGCCTGCAAGAAACATTCGTAAGCGTCATCCGAGTACCGTTGTTGTATTGAGTGGGTTAGAGCGTGAGGACGGTGTCCACCTAGACTGAAGGTTGACACCTCAAATAAACGAGCGGGTGGTAAAGCGTATTGAAAGATTG
>JBDSJK010000296.1:0-3731 GCA_039917535.1 Burkholderiales bacterium | reverse complement strand
GAGAAGCGGCCAAGGGTGCGGCCAAGATCGGCACCACGGGGCGCGGTATTGGCCCGGCCTACGAAGACAAAGTTGCGCGCCGCGGTATACGCCTGCAGGACCTGTTCCACCGCGAACGCTTCGCCGCCAAGCTGGGCGAGGTGCTCGATTATCATAACTTTGTGCTGAAAAATTATTTCCACGCCGAGACAGTCGATTTTCAGCAAACTTTGGATGAAGCGCTTGCCCTCGCGCAACGCATCAAGCCCTTCATCGCCGACGTGCCGCGTATGCTTTACGAGGCCAACAAGGCCGGCAAGAATTTGCTGTTCGAAGGCGCGCAGGGCACGTTGCTAGACATCGATCACGGCACTTACCCCTTCGTGACATCGAGTAACTGTGTCGCAGGGGCAGCCGCACCGGGCAGCGGAGTAGGGCCGCAAGCTTTGCACTACGTACTGGGTATCACCAAGGCTTACACCACGCGCGTGGGTTCCGGGCCGTTCCCGACGGAATTAATCGACGACGTCGGTAAACATATCGCCGCGCGCGGCAATGAGTTTGGCGCCACCACCGGGCGCGCGCGTCGAGTGGGCTGGTTCGATGCCGCCGCGCTGAAGCGCGCAATCCAAATCAACGGCGTGTCAGGCCTGTGCGTGACCAAGCTTGACGTGTTGGATGGTGTCGAGTCGCTACGATTGTGCGTGGGCTACCGTGTGGCCGGCGTCGAATCGGACATTTTGCCGGTGGGCGCCGAGTCGCTGGCGGAATGTGAACCCATCTATGAAGATCTGCCGGGCTGGAAGGAAATCACCTTTGGCGTGCAGCATTTGGACGGCCTGCCGGAAAACGCTAGGCTTTATCTCAAGCGCATGGAAGAGATCTGTGCGGTGCCCATTGATGTGATCTCGACGGGCCCCGATCGCGCCGAGACGATCGTGTTGCGACACCCGTTTCTACAATAGGCAGGCCTGGAAGCCGCGCTTGTTGTGGCTGGCAGCCATGATAAGGCTACCAGCCGCTCTGGATATGGCTTGTAGGCACATGCTATTAAATAAGTCAGTGAACTAAACGCCGCGGAGAAAACCGCTTTGATTGGTGCCCAGAAAGGGACTCGAACCCCCACAGTGTTGCCACCACTAGGACCTGAACCTAGCGCGTCTACCAATTTCGCCATCTGGGCAGCGAAGCAACTCGAATTTTATAGGATTTAACCCCATTGTCAAAGAAGAACTTACGTAACGAAGATCCTCATCTAATGCGTGAACGGGAGCGTTACGAAAACCCATTACCGAGCCGCGAACATATCCTCGATGTGCTCACCAAACAAGGCGTACCGCTGTCGTTTGAGCGACTGGCCGAGCTGTTGGACATCCACAGCAACGAAGAAGAAATGTTCAACCGCCGTCTCCAGGCCATGGAGCGCGAAGGTCAGGTAATGCGCAATCGCAAAGGCGCCATCTGCATTGCCGATAAATTAGATCTCATCAAAGGCAGAGTCGAAGGTCATCCCGACGGCTACGGTTTCCTGATTCCCGAGGATGGCGGCGATGATTTGTTTCTCGGGCCGAAAGAAATGCACAAAGTGCTGCACGGTGATCGCATCATGGTCCGCGCCATCGGTGTGGATCGTCGCGGCCGGCGCGAAGGCGCTGTAGTCGAAGTGTTGCAACGGGTCAATCAGCGTATGGTTGGGCGGTTATTTTCCGAGCACGGCGTGCCTTTTGTCGTCGCTGAAGATAAGCGCATTAGTCAGGATATTTTGCTTGCGCCGGGTACGCTGAGCGAAGCAAAGGTAGGCCAAATCGTTATGGTGGAGTTGATGAATCAGCCCAGCCTGCACGCAGAGCCTATCGGTCGCATTGTAGAAGTGCTGGGCAACTATGCCGACTCCGGCATGGAAATCGAAATTGCGCTGCGCAAACACCAGTTGCCGTTCCTCTGGCCCGATGCGGTCGAGCAAGCGGCAAAAAAATTACCGAAGAAGGTACTCAAGAAAGACCTCGATGGCCGCATCGATTTGCGAGATTTGCCGTTGGTGACCATAGACGGCGAAACAGCAAAAGATTTCGATGACGCAGTCTATTGCGAGAAAAAAGGTAAAGGCTTTCGGCTCATCGTCGCCATCGCCGACGTGAGCCACTACGTTCGCGAGGGTGATGCGCTCGACCAAGAGGCGCGCAGCCGCGGCACCTCGGTTTATTTTGCTCGCAGAGTGATCCCCATGTTGCCGGAGGCGCTGTCCAACGGGTTGTGCTCGCTGAATCCCGAAGTAGATCGCCTCTGCATGGCGTGCGACATGGTCGTCGGGGTGAATGGCGAAATCAAGAGTTACGAGTTTTATCCCGCGGTGATGCATTCTCACGCGCGCTTCACCTACACCAAAGTCGCGGCGATGCTGGCCGATGACACCTGTGATCTCGCGAAAGAATACGCGGCGCTGCTGGCGCCACTGCAGCGTTTGTATGCGTTGTACAAACTCTTCTTTAGAGCCCGCGAGAAGCGCGGTGCCATCGATTTTGAGACGACGGAAACGGAAATAATTTTTGATGCGGCGGGCAAGATCAGTAACATCGTCCCCGTCAAGCGCAACGACGCTCATCGCTTGATTGAAGAATGCATGTTGGCGGCAAACGTCTGCGCGTCGGATTTCTTGCAGAAGAATGACCATCCCGCGCTGTACCGCGTTCACGCCGGCCCCAATCCCGAAAAACTGGAAAGCCTGCGTGATTTCTTGAAAGAATTTGGTCTCGGGCTGACGGGCGGCAACGCGCCCACCGCACAGGATTACGCGAAGTTACTGACCACGGTTAAAGCGCGCCCGGATTTTCAATTAATTCAGACCGTAATGTTGCGCTCGCTGATGCAAGCAGTGTACAGCCCCGATAATCTCGGCCACTTCGGTCTAGCCTATGAGGCCTACGCCCATTTCACTTCGCCAATACGCCGCTATCCCGATTTGGTGATTCATCGTTCCATCAAGGCCGTGTTGAACGGTGAACAATATAAGCCAGGCTCCTGGAAGGAGCTGGGAGTGCATTGCTCACAGACCGAGCGGCGCGCCGACGAAGCCTCGCGCGATGTGTTGTCGTGGCTGAAGTGCTACTACATGCGTGATCGCGTTGGCGAAGAATTTGTAGGCACCGTGAGCGCCGTTACGGGCTTTGGATTGTTCGTCGCACTCAGCGAACTTTACGTTGAAGGGCTGGTGCACATCAGCGAATTAGGCAGTGACTATTTTCACTTCGATGCGGCAAAACATCAGTTGCTCGGCGAACGCACCGGCCAACGCTATCGCTTGAGCGACAGCATCCGTGTGCAACTGGTGCGTGTGGATTTAGAGACCAGCAAGCTGGATTTCGTACTGGCGTCAAAACCCGATGATGGGGGATCGAGGGAGTCGAGTAAAAAACGTCAAGCCGCACCCCGTAAGGCGCACAAGGCAAAACGTGGCTAAGGTCCGCATTATATATGGATTTCATGCTGTGCGTAGCGCCTTGCGCCGTGCCAGCGATGACGTGCAAGAAATCTTTTTCGATGCGACACGAACCGATCCACGCGCGAAAGAATTACTAGAGCTGGCTGAACAGAAGGCCGCGCGGGTCATGACCGTAGACGCCGCGCGGCTCGACGGACTTACCGGTAACGCGCGTCATCAGGGTGTTGCAGCCAAGCTTGTCGCCAGCGAGCTGAGCACCGATATCGACGAAATCCTAGACGCAGCCAAGACGCCAGCGTTGCTACTAGTGCTC
>JBDSJK010000295.1:0-11154 GCA_039917535.1 Burkholderiales bacterium | reverse complement strand
GCCCTTGATCTTGGCGCCCATGGCGTTAAGGCAGTTGGCGAGATCGACCACTTCGGGTTCGCGCGCGGCGTTTTCCAGCGTGGTCACGCCGTCCGCCAACGTAGCCGCCATCATCAAGTTTTCCGTGCCGGTGACGGTTACGGTGTCCATGAAAATGCGCGTGCCTTTGAGCCGCTTCGCCTTCGCCAAAATATAGCCATGGTCGATTTCAATTTCGGCGCCCATGGCGGTCAAGCCTTTAATGTGCAAATCCACCGGACGCTCGCCGATGGCGCAGCCGCCGGGCAAGGATACCTTCGCTTCGCCAAAGCGCGCGATCATCGGTCCCAACATCAAAATCGACGCGCGCATGGTTTTCACCAGATCGTAATGGGCGACCCATTCCGTGACATTGGCCGCTTCCAGTTCCACGCCAAACTCCGCGTCCTGAGCCACGCTCACGCCGGTCTGCTTGAGCAGCTTGAGCATGGTGGAAACATCGGCAAGGTTCGGCACATTGCGCAAGCGCAGCGGCTCCCGCGTGAGCAACGCCGCGCACAAAATCGGCAGTGCCGCATTTTTCGCGCCGGAAATTTGCACCTCGCCTTTGAGCGGCGTGCCGCCTTGGATAAGGAGTTTGTCCATACTTATTACTTAGCGGCAGCCCACTGTTCCGGCGTCAAAGTTTGCATCGACAGCGCATGAATTTCCTCACGCATGCGATCGCCGAGAGCTTTGTAAACGATTTGATGTTGCTGGACTTTATTTTTGCCAGCGAACGCGGGGCTGACAATCACCGCTTCGAAATGCGCGCCGTCGCCCGCGACTTGCACATGCTCGCAGGCGAGGCCCGCTTCGATGTAGGACTTAACTTGTTCGGGTGTAACCATGGGAAAACCTTTTAAGAATCTTTGAAAACCTAAATAACGACTATGCCAGAGACCGCATGGATATTGGATCGTGGCAGCCTATGCCCTGACAGCCGCACTGGTCTCGCCTCTGTGGGTGGACATCAAAATTTAATGACGCAATTTATAGCCCGAGCGTATCAGCAAGAAAGTGAGGAATGATAATGCAATGAAGGTGGTGCCGACAACCGCAAGGCTGATCCACGGCGAAATATCGGCGTGACCGAAGAAGCCATAGCGGAAACCGTCAATGGTATAAAAAAACGGATTGAAATGGGAAAGCGTCTGCCAAAACGGCGGCAAGCTGTGTATGGAATAAAACACGCCCGCCAAAAAAGTTAGCGGCAAAATCACGAAATTTTGGAACGACGCAAGCAGATCGAATTTCTCAGCCCAGATGCCGGCGACGATGCCGAGCACCGCCAACATACCGGTGCCGAGCACACCGAACGCGATGATCCAAAACAACGAATACACTGGCACTGGCGTGAAAAACCACGCGGCGATATACACGCCCAACCCGACCATCACGCCACGCACCATGGCGGCGGCCAGATAGGCGCCGAAGAATTCCCAATGGGACAGCGGCGGCAACAGCACGAAGATGATATTGCCCGTCACCTTGGATTGGATCAGGCTGGAGGAACTGTTGGCGAAGGCGTTTTGCAGCATAGACATCATCACCAAGCCGGGCACTAGAAAGGTGTTGTAGCTCACGCCGGGAAACACTTCCACTTGCTTCGAAAGCACATGGGAGAAAATCAGCAGATAAAGCAAAGTCGTGACCAGCGGCGCGGCGATGGTCTGGAAAGCAACTTTCCAGAAGCGCAGGATTTCTTTGTAGAAAAGGGTGTAAAAGCCGCGCATGGACGTTTAACCGTTCTTATTCATGATCGCAACAAACACATCTTCCAAATCCGGCTGGGACAATTGCAGGTCCTGAATTAGCGCGCCCGATAGTCGAATTTCCGCGAGCAAAGGTTCGAGCGCGGAATAATCTTGCAACTGAAACCGGTAATTACCTTTGTCTTCGCTTACCAGTGCGGCTCGCGTCGTCCCCGGCAACTCGCCATTTTCCAAACGCAGCGTGACGTACTTAGCGTTAAAGCGATTCAACAGATTGGCCGTGGTGTCGAGCGCGACGACCTGGCCCTGCTTCAACATGGCCACTCGCGTGCACAACTCCTCCGCCTCTTCGAGGTAATGCGTCGTCAGCAAGATGGTGTGGCCTTCGCGATTCAAGCGCCGGATGAATTGCCATAAGGTTTGACGCAGCTCCACGTCCACGCCCGCCGTCGGCTCGTCGAGCACGATCACCGGGGGTTTGTGTACCAGTGCCTGCGCCACCAGCACGCGACGCTTCATGCCGCCGGACAACGCGCGCATGTTGGCATCGGCTTTTTCTTCCAGCGCCAGATGATGCAGCAACTCATCGATCCAGGCGCTATTTTTTTTGATGCCGAAGTAGCCCGACTGAAACTGTAGCGTTTCACGGACGGTGAAAAACGGATCGAACACCAGCTCCTGCGGAACGACGCCCAGATGACGACGCGCTTCACGATAGTTGTCGATCACGTTGTAGCCCATCACCTTCAGCGCACCGGAATCGGGCCGCGCCAGGCCGGCCAGCGCGCTGATCAGCGTGGTTTTACCGGCACCGTTGGGGCCGAGCAACGCGAAAAATTCGCCCTGCTCGACGCGCAAGTCGACACCGCGCAACGCATGCACATTGCCGTAGCGCTTTTGCACCGCTTGCACGTCAACTGCCGGAAAACTCAAGATGTTGCTGCGATAAGATCAGTCACAGCGTAAAGATCAGCCAAGGTTTTTAGACTTTCGGGAAGACCACTGATGGCAAGTTTTTTTCCGCTTGCTTCCGCACTACGGCGCCAGTCGAGTATCAAAGCCAACGCCGACGAATCCACTGTTTCCACCGCGGAACAATCCAGAGTGAGATCGGACTGTGACACATAGCGGCGCCCTGCCTCCAGCAATTCACTCACCTTATCAATGACGACTGCGCCGGAAAGGCGCAGTCGATTATTCTCCAACGTTAGCACGTTAGCCTTTGGAATCGGCCGCTTTGTTGCGCTCTGCCAGGGTCTTGATCAGTCCGTCGATACCTTCCTTACGGATTTGCTCGTTGAACGTGTTGCGATAGTTTTCAATCAAACTCACGCCTTCCACGGTGATGTTGTAAACCTTCCACCCTGCCTCGCCTTTACGCATGCTGTAATCGACTGACACTGGGTCGCGACCGCTCTGCACGAACAAGCTCTTCACCGTTGCATCTTTCCCGTTCGCGTCCATTTTGAAAGGCTTATATTCGATCTTCTGGTCGCGATACTGCGAAATCGACACCGCGTAGGTGCGCACCAGCAATGTGCGAAACTCTTTGATCAACCCCTCTTGCTGCTCCGGCTTGGCCTGGCGCCAGTTCTTGCCCATGGCCAATTGAGTCATGCGCTTAAAGTCGAAATGCGGCAAGACTTTTTCCTCCACCAGCGCGAAGATCTTGGCGCGGTTGCCGGCTTGTATGTCTTTATCTTGCTTAACTACGGAAACGACGTCCTCAGTTGTGCTTTTGACAAGCTCGTCGGGCGTCATGTCAGCGGCACGCGCAACGCCCACGCTCGCCAACAGGGTGAGGACTAATATCGAACGGAAGAATTGAATCACTTTATGTTCCTTTTTTCATGGGGAAGACTCCCCGATAGCATCAACGTCTATTGACATCGGAAGTTTACCAAACCAGCCGGGGGGTGAACGTTAATATATTGATAACAAGCCTATTTTTTTTCTTTGTCACTCGTATTTTCTTGCGCTTTGTTGAATAAAAATTGGCTGATGAGTTTTTCCAAAACCACGGCGGACTGAGTGATTTTAATCACGTCGCCCTGCTTTAGATTCTCTGTATCGCCACCGGCTTCGAGGCCGACGTAGTTTTCGCCGAGTATGCCGGAAGTCAAGACGGACGCCGTCGTATCGGTTGGAAATTTGTAGTCCCCATCCATGGTGAGCGTCACTTCCGCGTCATATTTTTTGGTGTCGAAATTTATCGCGTCGACACGGCCCACCAGCACGCCGGAACTGCGCACCGGCGCACGCGCTTTCAAGCCGCCGATGTTGTCAAAATGTGCCTTGACCACGTAGACATTTTTCGGGCTGTAGGCACCGAAATTGCCCACTTTCAGTGCCAGCATCAATAACGCAGCGAAGCCCGCCACGACGAACAAACCCACCCAAAAATCGACGACTTTGCGCTCCATTTAGTTCCAACCTTTAATCATGAATGCCGTTAACACTAAGTCCAATGCCAAAATCACCAGAGATGACGTCACGACGGTGCGCGCCGTCGCGCCCGATACGCCTTCGGCGGTGGGCTTCGCGTCGAAACCTTCAAAGGTCGCAATCGCCGTCACCGCGATGCCAAATACAAAGCTCTTTATTAATCCGTTGACGATATCATAACGAAAGTCGACCGCTTCTTGCATCTGCGACCAAAACGCGCCGTCATCCACGCCGATCAACACTACACCCACCAAATACGCGCCAAAGATACCGACGGCGCTGAAAATGGTAGCAAGCAGCGGCATGGAAATGACGCCGCCCCAAAAATGCGGCGCGACCACGCGAGCGACCGGGTTCACCGCCATCATGTCCATAGCGGTAAGCTGCTCAGTCGCTTTCATGAGGCCGATCTCCGCGGTAATGGCCGAACCGGCGCGGCTGGCGAACAATAGCGCCGAGACCACCGGCCCCAATTCCCGCAACAAAGATAGCGCGACCAATACCCCCAGTTTTTCAGTGGAACCATAGGTCTGCAGCGTCTGGAATCCCTGCAACGCCAGCACCATACCGACAAACAAACCCGACACGGCGATGATGATAACCGACAGCACGCCGGAGAAAAAAATCTTGCGGATGGTGAGCCCGAAACGGCGAAAGCTCAGGCCCGAATGAAGCAGAATCAACGCCAAAAAACGGCTGCCGACGCCGATGCGCCACACGCCATCAATGGTCATGGCACCCACTAACCGCACTGCCCTGAGCAACCCGTCAACCATGGCCGCTACGCAAGCCTAGATCATCGGCATAGGGCCGCGACTGATAGTGAAATGGCGACGGACCATCGGGTTCGCCGTGGAAAAATTGATGCACAAGCGGATCGCTCGATGCCAACATCTCCTGCGGCGTGCCCTCGGCGACGATGGCGCCGTTGGCAGTCAGATAAATGTAATCGATAATCTTGACGGATTCTTGTATGTCGTGAGTCACCACCACCGAAGTCGCGCCGAGCGCATCGTTCAGACTGCGAATCAGATTGCCGATCACCCCTAGAGAAATCGGATCGAGGCCGGTAAACGGCTCGTCATACAACACCAGCGCGGGATCGAGCGCGACGGCACGGGCCAACGCCACGCGTCGCGCCATGCCGCCCGAAAGCTCGTTCGGAAACAGATTGCTGGCGCCACGCAGCCCAACGGCGTGCAACTTCATCAGCACCAAATCGCGGATCACGGATTTCGGTAGATCAGTTTGCTCGCGCAACGGAAAGGCGACATTGTCGAACACGGAAATATCGGTGAACAACGCGCCGAACTGAAACAGCATGCCCATCTTGCGTCGCATGCGATATAGGCCATTATGATCAAGTTCATGAACGACTTCGCCGTCGACTTTTACACTGCCTTGTGTTGGTTTGAGCTGACCGCCGATGAGGCGCAACAGCGTCGTCTTGCCGCTACCGCTACCGCCCATGATCGCCACCACTTTACCGCGCGGAATGCGCAGATTAATGCCCTTGAGAATGGTGCGAGGGCCATAGGCAAAGTGCAGATCGCCTATTTCAACTAAATTGTCTACTGTGCTGGGATGGGCCAAACGCATACTCGGCTGATAAAGTCGCAGTAGTGTAAACCAAATGTGAGGTCTATGCTAAGATCGCTGCTACATCAAGGCTATGCCTAACGCTGCTATACAATTTTCTCAGGTAACAAAACGATACGGCACAACCGTGGCGCTGGAGGATTTTTCTTTTAGTGTCTCTCCCGGCGAATGCGTTGCTTTGGCGGGCGTCAACGGCGCCGGAAAAACGACGCTGTTGAAATGCCTACTTAATTTGGTCTCCATCAACGCGGGCTCCATTGCGATCTTCGGTGTGCCGCATCAACAAACGTCATCCCGCGCGCCGCTCGCGTTTTTGCCCGAGCGATTCGGTCCGCCCTACTATTTGACCGGCCGAGATTTCTTGTCGTATGTGGCGAGACTCGATGGCGGTCAGTTCAATCCGGCTCGCGTGACGGATATGTTCAACGCGCTCGATCTAGACCCCGACGCGCTCGCCAAACCGGTGCGCTTGTTGTCAAAAGGAATGACGCAAAAGCTGGGCCTGGCCGCCTGTTTGTTAAGCGACAAACAGCTTTATGTGCTCGATGAACCCATGAGCGGACTTGATCCCCGGGCGCGGGCACGAGTCAAAGCTGAAGTGGTGAAATTAAAACGAGGGGGAAAGACCGTATTCTTTACCTCCCATGCGTTGGCCGATGCGGAAGAATTGGGTGACACGCTTGCGGTGTTGCATAATGGCAAGATGAGATTCCACGGCACGCCGGAAGCGCTGCGGTTGCAATATTCAACCAATGGTAGCGTTGATTTGGAACAAGCATTTTTGCGATGTATCGAGGAGTCATGATAGGCGTTGCGCTTAAACCTAGCTTGCTGCTGGTTGACGATGATCCGCTGATTTCGGACACGCTCCAGTTCGTTTTGAGCCGCGATTTCGCGGTTCACACCGCAGGCTCCCGGCGCGAAGCCATCGCTTGGCTGCGCACCGCGCCAGTGCCACCGGACTTGGCGCTTATCGATCTCGGCCTGCCGCCTACGCCGCAACTCCCCATTGAAGGTTTCCAGCTTATTGCCGAGTTGCTTGCCCATGCCCCAGCCATGCGCATCCTGGTGTTGTCGGGGCAAAACGAGGAATCCAACGCACGCCGGGCACGCGCGCTCGGCGCAGTGGACTTAGTGCCCAAGCCGTGCGAGCCGGAATATTTGAAGACGCTGCTCAACAATGCGCTGAAGCTCAATGCCGAGGACCTGGACTCCAGCAAAGACGCCAAGGATGGCCCCGGCAAGATCGTGGGCGACAGTTCGCCGATACAAAAACTGAAGAGCCAAATCGCTCTTTGCGCCGGGTCGGTGCATCCGGTCTTGATTGAGGGCGAATCCGGTAGCGGCAAGGAACGTGTCGCGGCCTCTCTGCATCACTTGAGCCCGCGCGCAAACGAACCTTACTTCGCCCTCAATTGCGCTGCGATCTCGCCCACTCTGGTCGAGCCGACGTTGTTTGGTTACAGCAAAGGATCGTTCACCGGCGCCACGGGCGCCAAGTCGGGCTATTTCGAAGATGCGGGCAGCGGCACGTTGTTCCTCGACGAAATCGGCGAGTTGCCTATCGAGCTGCAGGCTAAACTGCTGCGTGTGTTGGAGAATGGCGAGTTCCAACGGGTTGGCGAAACGCAAACTCGGGTAAGCAAGGCGCGGGTGATCGCGGCGACCAATCGCGATCTACGCAAAGAAATTAAGGCGGGCCGTTTTCGCGCGGATCTGTACCATCGGCTTAGCGTGTTCAGCATCAGCGTTCCGCCACTGCGCGATTTAGGCAATGACAAGATTCTGTTGCTGAATTATTTCTGCAACTTATTCGCGCGGCAGCACAACAGCGTCGCTTTTTCGCTCACGCCGGCCGCCAAGGAACGCTGGCTGAGTTACGATTTTACAGGCAATGTGCGCGAGCTGAAAAACATTATCATTCGCCTCTCTGCGAAACACGCTGGCCACGCGTTAAATGTGGCGGACATCGAGAATGAATTTGATTTAGCGCCCGACATGCACGGCTCCGCCGCAAACGACACGCGTTCGCCGATCGACATTGCGAAATCCCGCTTGCAGAAAGACAAGCCGTTTAATCTGGACGATCTGCTGCGGGAAACCGAACAGGATTATATGGAAGCCGCTATGCTCCTCGCTCACGGTAATGTCAGCCAAGCCGCGAAGTTGTTGGGTGTGAACAGAACCACGCTTTACAGCCGCATGGAAGTTTACGGCAAGGCTCCGATAAAGGAGTAGCTATGTATCTTGAACATTTTGGCTTAAATCAACCGCCGTTTAAAATCACCCCACACACGGAATTTTTCTTCGCCGGCGCCAATCGTGGCGCGACGCTAGACGCGCTTATCTACGCGATTCGCGCGGGCGACGGCTTGGTCAAAGTCACTGGCGAAGTAGGTTCGGGAAAAACCATGTTGTGCCGCGTCTTGTCGGAGCGATTGCCGACGACGGTTGAAACGATTTATCTGGCGATTCCCAGTCTGACGCGCGACGAGATTTTGCAAGCAATCGCTGCCGATCTCAAACTCAAAACCAAGGGCTTGAACACGGCGGGCGTGCTGGAAAAACTGCAAGGCCACTTGATTAAGCTGCACGAGCAGGGGCGGCAAGTTGTCGTGCTGATAGACGAAGCCCACGCGATGCCGCTTGATACGCTGGAAGAAATTCGCCTACTCTCAAACCTGGAAACGAATCGCGACAAACTGCTACAGATCGTGCTGTTCGGCCAGCCGGAGTTGGATGAGAACCTCGCCAAGCCCCATATGCGCCAGGTGAGAGAGCGCATCACCCACAGCTTTTTTCTGCGTCCGATGCCGCAAAAAGACATCGGTGAATATCTCAATTTCCGCCTCCGCGCGGCAGGCTATCACGGCCCGGACGTGTTCACCTCGCGCTGTATCGACATGATCGCTCGCGTCTCCGCCGGGCTCACGCGCCGGATTAATATCTTGGCCGACAAAACACTGCTGGCCGCCTATGCCGATGAAACCCATACCATCGAACCGCGCCACGTCAAAGCCGCCATCGAGGACAGCGAATTCGGCCGCGGTCGGTCGCGCTGGTTACGTTGGCCTTGGCTGGTCGGCAGCGGCGTAGCCCTGTTGGCACTGGTCGCGATTGGTTTTGCGTTTTACCCTTCCCCGGTCAAAATTGATTCTGAAAGCGCCGCCGAACAGGCGACACGCTAATTTATGACGCTGGCATGCCTGAAACCCAAAACCAGAGCGGCTGTCAGACACTATGCCCCCATAAACCAATATCCATGAGGCTTCTGGCGGGATCAATTTTTTTGGTTTTTCTAAACCTCTCGCGCCTACCGTTAAACGGGCATTGTTTCCAAAGTGGTACTTTCAATGATTCTTGCACCCCGTTGAAAAATATTAAATATGTAGTGTTATACTTACGTCAACAATGATTACACATGAAAGCTGCTTGATGCCTCTCGTCCGGCTGCGTTTTGCGCTGTGGCCGCTGTTAGCTTTTTTGTTGGCTAGCTGCGGTGTTGCGCCCTTGATACCGTCATCGACGCATATCCAGGCCGAGTTGCCTCGCGCGGGTACCATCCCGCCAACCGTCAACCAAGTACTGCTACCGCCGCCACCCAAACCCACGCCCAAAGCGGAAAGGTACACGGTCATCGTCAACAACGTTAAGGTGCAGGAGCTGTTGTATGCCCTCGCACGGGACGCAAAAGTGAACGTCGATATTCATCCTGGGATAACCGGTGCTGTCACCCTCAACGCTATCGACCAAACCTTGCCGCAAATCCTGACGCGGGTTTCCAAACAAGTGGACATGCGCTATGAGTTCAACGGCACGACGCTCACAGTGCTGCCCGATTCGCCCTTCCTGCGTAATTACAAAGTGGATTACGTCAACATGGCTCGTGATGTGACGTCGCAAGTCGCCATTTCAACGCAAATTTCCACCACCGGAACCGGTGCAACGGGCGATGGTGGCGGTGGTGCAGGCGGTGGAAATAATTCCACGACCAGCGTAACCAACACGTCCAAGAATCAGTTTTGGCTCACGCTTGTCGGCAACGTCAAAGATCTCTTGAAGGAAACCGATAAGATTTTTCCTGAAGGCAGCGAGGACATAGTCAGTGAACGCCGCGTTCAGCAAAATGCAACAGGTAACGCGGCCCCAACCGCGAGTACAAAATCAGGCAAGATTAATGAGCCGTTTAACACATACGCAACGAAAAATCGCGGCGACATTGAAGGCGCCGAAACGACCACCACTCGGAAAGTAACTTATCGCGAGGCCGCATCGGTGATTGCGAATCCCGAAACCGGCATCATCAGTGTAAGGGCGACGTCCCGGCAACACGAAAAAGTTCAAGAATTCCTTGACGCCGTCGTGGGTTCCGCCCGACGCCAAGTGTTGATCGAGGCAACCGTTGTGGAAGTATTGCTGAACGAAAACTACCAAGCCGGCGTCGATTGGAGTCGTATCGCGAATGGCGGAAGCGGGCTGACCTTTAATCAAAATTTATCTGCCGGACGACTTGGGCAAGCGCCGAATTTTGTGATCGGTTATGCCAATGCGGCATCACGATTTGCCGGAAATATCGCCGCCTCGATCCGCCTGCTGGATTCGTTCGGTACCACTCGAGTATTGTCGAGTCCCAAGCTCATGGTTCTCAATAACCAGACCGCGATGCTCAAGGTGGTCGACAACGTAGTTTACTTCAGCGTGTCCGCCACCACCACACTAACCGCTCAGGGAACGGGCGAGACGAAGTTTACCTCAACCGCGCACTCGGTGCCCGTTGGCTTTGTGATGAGTGTCCAGCCGCAAATCAGCGATACGGATAGTGTTTTGATCAACATTCGGCCAACGATTTCGCGCATCACGAGCTTTGTAAACGATCCCAATCCCGACCTCGCCAAGAACAACGTCGTTAGCAGAGTGCCACAGATCCAGACTCGCGAAATGGAGTCCATGTTGAAAATCTCGAACGGCCAGATCGCGGTGCTCGGTGGCCTCATGCAAGACAGCGTGCAAAAGCAGCGCGATGGGTTGCCAGTCGTCTCTCGCGTTCCGGCGGTGGGCGATTTATTCAGCTTCCGCAACGATCAAAATGCCAAGACGGAACTGGTCATATTCCTGCGCCCTATCGTTGTCCACGAAGCCAGCATAGACGGCGATTTACGGGCCTATCGCAGCGCGTTGCCCGACGGCGATTTTTTGCGCCGCGTGCCCAGCCGCCCCTGACCGGCCATCATGAGCCTATTGATCGACGCATTGAAACGCGCGGAACGAGCCAAAAACGGTCAAAATGAACCGCGGCTGTCCCCGGACAACACGATTGAGCGCGCGGTGAGCAGCGAATCGAATCGGCTTGATTGGCAACTTGCTGACCCGGTGCCTG
>JBDSJK010000294.1:0-12596 GCA_039917535.1 Burkholderiales bacterium | reverse complement strand
GCCGCAGAAAATTTGCTCGCCGCGATGACGACTGGAAATCCGCCGAATTTGGTCAATCCGAAGTAAAGCGTTTTGAACGAGTGGTAGAATCACGCGCTTCGTTCCCTTTTACCTATCCGTTCTAGTTTGTTCAGGAGTTAATTATGGCAATGAAAATCGGTTTTATCGGCCTCGGCATTATGGGCCGCGCCCAAGCGCTCAATCTCGTCAAAGCGGGTTACACCGTCAACGTCCACGCGCGCCGCGTGGAATCGATGCAGCCGCTCAAAGACGCCGGCGCAAGCACGTTTGCATCACCCAAGGAGTGCGCCGCACAAAGCGACATCATCATCACCATGGTCGCCGACACACCCGACGTCGAGCAAGTGATCTTTGCTGAAAGGGGCATTATCCATGGCGCCAAGCCCGGTTCCGTGGTCGTCGACATGAGCACGATCTCCCCCTTCGCCACGCGCTCCATGGCGCAACGCCTCGCGGCAAAAGGCGTGGAAATGCTTGACGCGCCCGTCTCCGGCGGCGAAGTCGGCGCCATCAACGGCACGCTCACCATTATGGTCGGTGGCAAACAAGCCGTGTTCGACAAAGTCAAACCCGTGCTCGAAGCCATGGGCAAAACCATCACGCTAGTCGGCGATAGCGGCGCGGGCCAAGTGGCAAAAGCCTGCAATCAAATCGTCGTCGGGGTCAGCATCGAAGCCGTCAGCGAAGCGCTCACCTTGGCACGCAGCATGGGCGTCGATCCGGGCAAAGTGCGCGAAGCGTTGATGGGCGGCTTCGCCGGCAGCAAGATCATGGAAATCCACGGCAAGCGCATCATCGACAATGATTTCAAACCCGGCTTCAAAACCAAACTGCATCAAAAAGACATGCGCATCGTGTTGGACGCAGCCCACGAAGTTGGCCTGAATCTACCTGGCGCTGCACTCTTTGCCCAACACCTAAACGCGCTTATGGGCAGCGGCGATGGCGAGTTGGATTCTTCCGCCGTGGCCAAAGTGCTGCAACGGGCCAGCGGGAAATCTGCTGCTTAATTTTTGAGCAGCATCGCCAGGAAGCAATCGGGAAGGGCCTCTCAGCCATGGTCTTGCCAGGAGCCAAGCTGGGTGCGGTTCCTGGCGATGCCAACGCATTCCCGCTCTCGCGGGGCGGCTTGCATAATTTCATTTCTAAATCAAAAATGACTTTGTCGGCTTCGCCTTGCCGTGCAGTTGCCCTGTCTGCGGCTCGCCTTCGCGTCCTTTTTGATTTAGAAATGAAATAAGACACCCGCACTCCCCGATATAATGTGAAGTCTCCGTTTCCCCGCTGCCCGCGCTGCACGATTGATCTTATCTTCACCTGATATTTTTCCGACGCTGCTCACTGAACTCGACGCGACCATGCTCGTCGAGCGCGGGCGCTTGCGCGATCGGCTGCAGCGTTTGCGCAGTCAGCGCGATGTCGATGCGGGCGCGATTGAGAAGCTGGCGCAGCAAATTCGTGCGTCCAGGGATAAAGCGAACCATCGCCAGGAGCGGCTCCCAGAGCCGGTCTTCGACGATGCATTGCCCATAGCCAATCGCCGCGCGGAGATTGGAGCTGCCATTGCTGCGAACCAAGTGGTGATTATCTGCGGTGAGACCGGCTCAGGAAAAACCACCCAGTTGCCGAAGATGTGTCTGGAACTCAAGCGCGGGATTTACGGCACCATCGGCTGCACCCAACCGCGACGCATTGCCGCGCGCAGCGTCGCAGCGCGCATCGCGCAGGAACTGAAAACCGAAGTCGGCCAACTGGTCGGTTATAAAGTTCGTTTCACCGATCGGGTGCAGGAAAACACCCTGGTCAAAGTCATGACCGACGGTATTCTGCTTGCCGAAGTCCACGGCGATCACTGGCTGTCGGCCTACGACACGATCATCATCGACGAGGCCCACGAACGCAGCGTCAACATTGATTTTTTGCTTGGCTATTTGAAGCAACTGCTACCGAGACGGCCTGAACTTAAAGTCATTGTCACGTCCGCGACCATCGACGCCTCGCGATTCTCGGAGCACTTCAACAACGCACCCGTTATCGAAGTGTCGGGCCGCGTTTATCCGGTGGAAATCCACTACCGCCCGCCGGGCCAAGGCGATGACGAGGAAGACATCAACATCAACGCCGCCATAATCCGCGCCGTGGATGAATTACTCAGCATGCCGGGTGCAGGCGACATGTTGGTGTTTTTGCCGGGCGAGCGTGAGATACGCCATGCAGCGGAGGCGCTGCGCAAACACGCGATTCCCAACACCGAAATTCTGTCGTTGTTCGCGCGATTGTCGGTGGCGGAACAGGATCGTGTTTTCAAGCCCGCTGCCCCGCGGCGCATTATTCTGTCCACCAACGTAGCGGAAACGTCGCTCACCGTGCCGCGTATCCGCTATGTGATCGACACCGGTCTGGCGCGGGTGAACCGTTACAGCCAGCGCAGCAAGATCAACCAACTGCAAGTGGAGAAAATCTCTCGTGCAGCGGCGAAGCAACGAGCCGGGCGATGCGGTCGTGTAGCGAGCGGCGTGTGTCTACGGCTCTACAGCGAAAGTGATCACGACGAACGGCCCGACTACACTACGCCGGAAATTCTGCGCACCTCGCTCGCCGCGGTGATACTGCGCATGCAGGCCATGGGCTTGGGCGACATGAGCACGTTTCCGTTTCTAGATCCGCCCAGTCCGCGCAGCATCGACGCGGGTTATCAGTTGTTAGCGGAACTGGGCGCGATGAACGAGCAACGCGAGTTGACGCAACTGGGGCGTGATCTTGCCAAGCTGCCGATCGATCCTAAAATAGGCCGCATGTTGCTCGCGGCGAAAGCGGAAAATTGCCTGAGCGAAATGCTGATCCTGACCGCCGCGCTTTCTGTTCAAGACCCGCGCGAACGGCCGCAGGACAAACGCGAATACGCGCAGGAAAAACATCGCGTTTTCCAAGCCGAACGTTCAGACTTTTTGAGCCACCTAAACATCTGGGATTTTTTTGAAGACGCCATCAAGCACAAAAAATCCAACCGCAAACTGGCGCAACTTTGTTACGATAATTTCCTGTCTTTCATCCGGCTGCGCGAATGGCGAGACGTGCACCAACAATTGCATACGTTGGTTGCGGAAATGGGCATGCGGCTTAACGAGGCGCCGGCCACTTACGAGCAAATTCATCGCGCACTGTTAAGCGGATTGCTAGGTCACATCGGCTTTAAAGATCCGGAGGGCGATAATTATCTCGGCGCGCGCGACACGAAGTTCTGGGTCGCTCAAGATTCCATCCTCGCCAAGAAAAAAACCAAATGGATCATGGTGGCGGAGCTGATGGAAACCACGCGTCTGTTCGGTCGCTGTGCCGCCGAGATCGCCCCGGAATGGATCGAGGCCGCGGCGCGCAAACTTTTGAAGCGCAGCTACGACGATCCCCATTGGGAAAAGAAAAGCGGCCAAGTGGTCGCATTGGAGCGAGCGACGCTGTACGGCTTGCCCGTGATTGCGCAACGGCGCGTGCATTTCGGCCTCATCGATCCCGTAGAAGCGCGCCGGCTCTTTATCTATGGCGCATTGGTGGCGCGCGACTATGACTCGCGAGCACCGTTTTTCGCCCACAACAAAAACGTCGTGCGCGAAATTGAAGCGCTGGAACACAAGTCACGCCGTCAAGATGTGTTGGTGGACGAAGCAAGCGTGTTTACATTTTTTGATCCGATTATTCCCGCCGACATCTTTAACGCGACGACGTTCGAGCATTGGCGCAAAGAAGCGGAACGCGACAATCCAAAGCTGCTATTTTTAGAACGTGACTATCTCATGCGCCACGCGGCGCAAGGCATCACTCAAGACCTCTATCCGCAGCAGCTCAATATCGACGACCACGATTATCCGCTACGCTATCGCTTTGAGCCGGGCCATGCGCTCGATGGCGTCACGCTCACCTTGCCGCTGGCCGTGCTGAACCAACTCAACGTCACGCCTTGCGATTGGCTGGTGCCCGGCATGTTGCGCGACAAAGTGACCACACTGATGCGCAGCCTGCCGCAACGCATCCGCCGCGTATTCGTGCCGCTGCCGGATTCCGTCACTCGGGCGCTACAGGCGATAGAGGAGGTCGATCCGGCGCGGCGCACGTTGCTGCAGGCGCTGAGCGAGTACATTGAACGCAATCATCAACTGGCGCTCACGGCGGACGATTGGAATGAGCTCAAACTCCCCGAACATTTGCGCATGAATTACCGCGTCATTAATACGGCCGGCGAAGAGCTTGCGACGGGCCGCGATATCAATGCCCTACGCAAACAGTTCGGCCAAGCGGCGACCACGGTGGTGCGCAGCGAAGGCACGAAATCCTTCGAGCGCGACAACATCCGCGCCTGGGATTTTGGCGATCTGCCGCAATATGTCGAGGTCAACATCAACGGCCGCACGGTGCGCGCTTTTCCGGGGTTGGAAAACCGCGTGGACAGCGTCGCGTTGCGCTTGTTTGACGATCCCGCTGCTGCAGCCGCGACCACGCAACACGGTCTGATTCGACTGTTGATGTTGGCCTTGCCGCAACCGACGCGCTACCTGGAAAAAAATCTGCCGGGCTTGCGCGGCATCTCTCTGGCTTACTCCAGCCTGCCTGATGCGCCATTTGGAAATCTCAAAAAACACACCGTCGGCACGGTCGAAGAAGAACTGCGCGACGATGTGCTTCACCAAGTTTTTGACCTCGTATTTCTAATCGATCGACCGCAACTACGCAACGCAAATGATTTCCAGAAGCGCATCGCGGAGAACCAGGCCCAGCTTTCCTCGCAGGCCGCCCTGCTCTGCGAACGGCTCACAGCAATCTTCTCCGAGCATCATGCCGTGCGTAAAGCCTTGGATGGACTTCCCAGCGGGCTGTATTTGGAGAGCCGCACGGATATTGAGACGCAGCTTGATCAACTACTTTTTCGGCGCTTCGTTCGCCTGGTTCCAGAGGCGCGTTTGATCGAATATCCACGCTACTTAAAAGCCATGTCGCAACGGCTGAGCAAGCTGCGTGACGCGGCGCGGCGCGATTGGGAATCCACCATGGACGTTGCGTCCCTGTGGCACAATTATGAGAAGCGCCGCGAGGCGCGTGGTAGCAATGCCGCGCTGGAAGAGTATCGCTGGCTGCTGGAAGAACTGCGCATTTCGCTGTTTGCACAACCCATGCGCACCTTAGCGCCCGTTTCGCTTAAGCGGTTACGAAAATTGTGGGAAGAGATTGCAAAACAATAAGCTGAATCATCGATGAACGCTGATACGAAACACTTCACGCCGAACCTGCGCATCGCGCAACGCATGGCCGAAATCGCGCCCTTTCATGTGGTCGAACTGTTCAACCGCGTCGGCGAGTTGGAGCGGGCCGGTCACCACGTGGTGAATCTGTGCATCGGCGAACCGGATTTCCCCACGCCCCAGCCGATGCTCGACGCGGCGGCGGCAGCGCTGAAAATCGGCCGCTTTCCGTACACGGCGTCACTGGGCATGCCCGAGCTGAGACTAGCCATCGCGAAATTCTATCTTGATCGCTACAACGTTGTCGTCACGCCGGAGCGGGTTGTCGTCACCGCGGGGGCGAGCGGCGCACTGTTGTTGACGATGGGTGTGTTGGTCAACGCAGGCGAGACGGTTTTGCTCACCGATCCGGGTTATCCCTGCAACCAGCAATTCGTGCGGATGATGGGCGGCGTACCATTTGCTATACCCGTCGACAGTAGCACAGGCTATCAGCTCAACACCGATCTGGTGAACAAACACTGGACTGCGGACACGGTCGCCGCACTGGTAGCCTCGCCAGCCAATCCGACCGGCACCATGATCAATGCGAACGCCATGGGCAAACTCATCGCGGCGGTCGCGAGCAAAGGCGGCCGCTTAATCGTCGATGAAATTTATCTTGCGCTCAACTACGGCGAAGCGGCAACTAGCGCGCTGACGCTGTCCGATGAGGTGTTTATCATCAATAGTTTCTCGAAATATTTTCAAATGACCGGCTGGCGGCTCGGCTGGCTGATCGCGCCATCTGGCTATGTTCGGGAAATCGAAAAATTGGCGCAGAACTTGTTTATTTCCAACTCGACCATCGCACAGCACGCGGCGCTGGCGAGTTTTGCGCCGGAGACGCTGGAACTATTGGAAGCGCGCCGCCATGAATTTAAAGCCCGACGCGATTACTTGATCCCGGCTTTGCAGGACTTAGGTTTCGGCGTCCCCGTGGTGCCGGAAGGCGCGTTTTACGTCTACGCCGATTGCTCGCGTTTCACCAAAGACAGCTATCGTTTTTGCTGGGACCTGCTGGAAAAAGCTCACGTCGCCGTCACGCCGGGCATCGACTTTGGCAGCCATCGCGCGGCACATCACATGCGCTTCAGCTACTGCACCGCGATTGAGGAACTTAAGGAAGGAGTTGCGCGTATTAAGCATTACCTAGCAGGCTACTGAAAAAGCCAGCAACCTGCGAGCGGGTTGTCATTCTGAGTGGAGCGAAGAATCTGCTGCTCTTAGTGCATCAACGGATTACAAAAGCAGATTCTTCGTCGTGGAGTTTACCCTTGAGTGCAGCGAAGGGCTTCTCGGAATGACAAAGTTTGTATCAACTTGAAAAATTTCTACCAACCATAATAAATCCCGCCCCGCCAGCGGCCGTGAGGGAAATATCCCCCATAGAACCCAAACGGCGAGGCGTACCAACCGTAGTGGTTATAAGCGCGCTCGGCTTCGTCTTCCCTCACCTCGCGCAGGTACACCTTATGCATGTAGTCCAACACGCTGTCGGGCACGCCCTTGTCGTGGAGCGAAGTGATATCTGCCGCTGTCATGGCGTATACCGCGCGGGATTCTTTCAGCGTTTTGATAATGTCCTCGGCAGGCGTGCCGGCTTTGCTCATTGACACGATCTCATCCAGTGTAGGGGGCACGGGGCGGGCGGGGCCCAAGGTCGTGCAAGCCGAGAACATCAGCAATATCATCACGGACAGACTTAGTTTGAGGGATTTCATAGCGACTCCACATAGCAGCCTAAACAACATTTTAACGCTACGACGCGCGTTTCGTTGACGCAGCGTTGTCAACGCTGCGCGGGCTCAGTCATTATGACCTACAATGGCTTTGGGAACGCTCATTATGAAATTTTTCTACTCACTATTTGTCGCAAGCTCGGCATTACTTTGGGCCGCAAACGCAGCAGCACAGGGCTTCGACAATGACGAGCTAAAAGATCAAGTTTTCTGGGTAAAACCAGCTAAACAATCGTTTCGGCGCCTGGAGTTTTATCGTCAGCCCAAGTTAGATGCCATTAGTTTCATCGTAACAACCAAGAAGCAATTTCGCGTTACGGGTGTCACACGCGGGTGGGTGAAGGTGCATTTCATTTCCGCCTATACCGTGTTTGATGAAGGCTATTTGCCCATCGGTTACTTCAAACGTTTTCTGTACATTGCCACCAACGACTATCAATTCGCCTTCGATCGCGCTACCTTTTTCAAGGAAGACCCAGACGCAATTCAAGCACGCATGGACGCCGCCAATGCGCCGAAGGCGACGCCCACTCGGCCACAAAAAAGCGTGGTTTCAAAATTTTTCCGCCATAAAAAGAAATGCTGCGGCCTAGACGATATGACACCCAAAATCCCGATGAAACGCCCAGCCAACTAAGATGCCTGCACCCACCTCGACTACCGCATGGAACAATCTAGCTGCCTATCGCAAAGCGCTAGGCGACATTGACCTCAAGGCTTGGTTTCGTGCCGATCCGGCTAGGCCTACGCGCTATTCGTTCGCCGCGTGCGGTTTGTTTCTGGATTATTCCAAACAATCCATCACCGATACTACGTTGAACATGCTGGTCGAATTGGCCAACACAATGGCCGTGCCGCAGCGGATCGAGCAAATGTTTAGCGGTGCAAAGATCAATGTCACGGAGAATCGCGCGGTGCTCCACGTGGCGCTGAGAAATCGCAGCAATCGCCCGATTTGGGTGGACAGTGTAGACGTGATGCCGGAGGTCAATCGCGTCTTGGCGCGAATGGGACAATTTACTGACTCGGTCCGAGAAGGCGTCTGGCGTGGCCACAGCGGCGAGCTAATCACCGATGTGGTCAACATTGGCATTGGCGGTTCCGATCTCGGCCCGGCGATGGCCTGCGCCGCGCTACGGCCCTATGGCCACCCCCGGTTGCGCACGCATTTTGTGTCCAATATCGATGCCGCCCATCTCACGGAAACCCTCGCTCCGCTGAACGCCGCTACCACGTTATTCCTCATTTGCTCGAAGACCTTCAGTACCCAGGAGACCCTCACCAATGCTCATTCCGCGCGAAGTTGGTTGATCGAAAAACTCGGCTCGGACAGGGCCGTGGCAAAACATTTTGTCGCGGTTTCCACCAACGCCGCCGAAGTCGCGAAGTTTGGCATCGACACGGCGAACATGTTTGAATTTTGGGATTGGGTCGGCGGTCGCTACTCACTGTGGAGCGCGGTCGGCCTGTCCGTTGCGCTGTTGATCGGCATGGATAAATTCGCCGAGCTGCTGGAGGGTGCGTCGGCAATGGACGAACATTTTCGGCAAGCTCCGTTGACGGAAAACATGCCCGTGATATTGGCCCTTCTGGGCATTTGGCAGCGTAATTTCCTGGCCGCCGAGAGCTATGCGGTATTGCCCTACAGTCAAGCACTGGCGCGGTTCCCAGCCTATCTTCAACAGCTGGATATGGAAAGCAATGGCAAACGAGTCGATCTCGACGGCAGGCCTTGCGACTACGCTACCGCGCCCATTATTTGGGGCGAACCGGGCACCAATGGACAACACGCATTTTACCAAATGCTACACCAAGGCACCAGCGTGGTTCCGGCGGATTTTTTGGCTGCCATTGAAAGCGAATATCCCCTCGGCGATCACCAGGCGAAACTGCTCGCCAACTGTCTGGCACAGACCGAAGCCCTGTTGATTGGCAAAGATCGGGCCCAAGTTGAAGCGGAGCTGCAACATGCCGGAATGAGCGCTGAGCAAATCGAGTTGCAGGCCCCCCATCGCGTATTTCCGGGCAATCGCCCGACTAACACTTTGCTGTTTCAACACCTAGATCCGAAGAGGCTCGGCGCACTGATTGCGCTCTATGAGCACAAAGTGTTTGTGCAAGGCGTTATCTGGAATATCAATTCCTTCGATCAATGGGGCGTGGAGTTGGGTAAACAACTCGCCAACCAACTGCTGAAAGACTTTGCTGGTCAGGCTGTGCCTGCAATCGCCCACGATAGCTCGACCAGCGCGCTTATTCAGCGAATACGACATAGCAAATCTCGCACTTGATCAACGGCCTGTAGCACATTCTTACAATCTTTCTTTTTCTCAGTTGGCGGCATAGCGAAAAGCTTGCTATGCTATTCAAAGTTATAAACTTTTCGTTCCCGACCGTGTTCTTGAAGCAACATTATCAAAGCGATGAATGCACCCTGTCTCTGGCCGGGGAACAAAACCATCGCCGCACCCATGTCAATAGGAAAGCCAACTGATGGCTGCCCTCTCGCTCAGCGGGCTGCGGCTGCTGTTCGAACGCGCGCGGGTCGATGTGGTTGCGCACATCGTTGCTGCGGCGATCGCGGTTGGCAGCGTTGCAACCCGTTTACCCACCGTGAGCGTCGCGGGATGGGCCTGTGGCCTGCTCTCAGCCCTTGGGCTTCGCTACTTAGTGGCACGGACATTCATTAAGTCAGGTCCTTCAGCTTACCCCTGGGCATGGGAAGGCGCTGCGGGCTTGATTAGTTTTATTGTCGGGCTGATGTGGGGCGTGTTAGCGCTAGTGCAAAACCAAGTGCCACTATACGCCCAGAACACACTGATCGTCGCCACTGCCGCGGTCAGCGCGATTGGGCTGTGGAGTTTGGCTTCGAGCCGCAGCACTTTTCCCGCTTTCATGCTCGGGCTGTTGATTCCTTGGGCCCTATGTCTAGCGACCGCTGATACGCCGCTGTCGGCCGTTGCGGTGGCGTTTGCCGCGCTCAGTGTTATTTATTTAGGGCTGTTCGTTTTCATTCATCGCCAGGCCGACGAGTTGCTGCGGCTGCGGCCCGAATACGCGGCAATGGTTCGCCAGACCGCCGTGCCACAGCATGATGCTAAACCTAATGTGGCTGCGCGCCAGGCCGGGGAGCCAAGCTTGCTCACTTTCATGACCACCTTGGGCGAGCGTGAACAGCGCCCCTATGCTGGTGTGCGCCGCCGAGCCAGCGATTTTCGTGACAGGACCAACCCGCCGGTGGCACCCAAATCCAGTAGTTTTGGCCAAATTAAGATTCATGACGTCATTAGTGAGCCGCCGCCGGATCCTGCTAGCGTCAGCATTCTCTTGGTTGAAGACAATATCGACAATCAATTAGTTGCCTTGCATCTCCTGGAGAAACGAGGCTATAAAGTGGTGATTGCTAACAATGGCCGGGAAGCCCTGGCCGCCGTTGAACGGCAACGCTTTCAGCTCATCTTGATGGATTTGCAGATGCCGGAAATGAGTGGCTTGGAGGTTACGGCAGCGATACGTCTACGAGAAAAAACCAGCGCCAAGCGTATCCCCATCGTCGCCCTTACCGCCAACACTGCAAGTGAAAGCCGAGAAATTTGCTTAGCCGCCGGCATGGACGATTTCTTGAGTAAACCCATTAACCGCACACGGTTATACGCCAGCATCGACGCACAGCTCGCAAAAAAACGCGTCAACTAAACCGCGTCGGCGTACTTTGTCGTAGAATCAACGGCATGGCTAGTGCGCCCTCCATAAAGGTTTTATTCGTCGCCTCCGAAGTATATCCCTTGGTGAAAACGGGTGGCCTGGCGGATGTCTCCGCAAGCTTGCCTAAGGCTCTGCTTGAACTGGGCATCGATGTGCGGATTTTGCTACCGGGCTATCCCGCAGTACTGCAACAGTTATCGCGTAAGCGCAAGGTTGCGTTGATCTCAAACGCCGCCAGCCCGTTTCCCGATGCTCACCTGCTCAGCGCGCTGCTTCCCAATTTTGGCGTTCCATTGCTAGTCATCGACTGCCCGAGCCTCTACGATCGCGATGGCGGTCTCTATCAGGATCGAAACGCAACCGACTATGCCGACAACTATTTGCGCTTTGGGCTCCTTAGCCATGTCGCCGCACTGCTTGGGAATGACCACTCACCCCTCACTTGGCGGCCGGACATCATTCATTGTAACGACTGGCAAGCCGGCCTGGCGCCAGCCTACCTTCACTTCACACCGGGAGCTAGGCCCGCCACGATCACCACTATCCATAACTTGGCGTTTCAAGGCATTTTTCCACCTGAAACCTTGTCGGAATTAGCTCTGCCCGCCGACAGCTTTCAAATCGAGGGGATCGAATACTATGGCAATCTCTCGATGCTGAAGGCGGCATTGTTTTACAGCGACAAGATCACCACCGTAAGCCCGACCTACGCGCAAGAAATTCAGCACGAGCCGCTTGGCATGGGGCTGCAGGGCTTGCTCGCTACGCGGCAACAGGATCTGGTAGGCATTCTGAACGGCATCGACGAAGCTGCCTGGGATCCAATCCGTGATTCTCACATCACTCAGCATTACGATGCAAAGCATTTGTACAATAAAAACGTCAACAAAACCGCCCTGCAACAACGTGCCGGACTACGCATCGACAGCGCAGCACCACTGTTCGGCATCGTCAGCCGCCTCACCCATCAAAAGGGTATCGACCTGATCATAGACATCATTCCACAACTCATGGAATGGGGCTGTCAGCTTGCCGTGCTCGGCAGTGGCGACGCTACCAATCAAAACGCGTTAATGGCGTATGCCAACCAATACCCCGGACAACTCGCTGTCACGATAGGCTACGACGAAAAGCTTTCCCACCTCATGACCGCAGGCAATGACATCTTCCTTATGCCATCACGCTTTGAGCCCTGCGGCTTAAACCAAATGTACAGTCAACGCTATGGTTCGCCGCCCGTTGTGCACGCAACCGGTGGTCTCGTCGATTCCGTAACCGACTGCACTGAAGCAACCCTGCGCAGCCAACAGGCCAGCGGTTTCGTGTTCGACGACATGTCTGCCCAGGGACTACTCGGTGCAGTCAAGCGCAGCCTGGATTGTTATCGCGACGACAACATCTGGCCGACGCTCCAACGCGCCGGGATGGCGCGGGATTTTGGCTGGAACGCAAGCGCCGCGCGTTATGTCGCGTTGTATCGCTCGCTCACCGTTGCGAGCTAATGGCAACATTGCTGTCTCATCCCGCCGTACCGCTGGAGTTTGGCGTTGGTCTTGGCCAGCGCGTGATTCCCATGGGATTACTACTCGCAGCAATAGTCGCCACGCTGCTGCCTGATCTGGACGTGATCGCATTTCACTTTGGCGTTCCGTACGACTCGCCATTTGGTCATCGCGGCTTTACCCACTCGTTTGCCTTCGCCGCGCTGATCGGCTTCATCGGCTCGATATTTAGTCGTCCCTGCAAAATTCAAGTCAGCGCGCAATACAGATGAAGGGGCGGTATTGATCGCGTATCGTTAGCCGTGCGGGCTTTTCGTAGACGGGATCGCAGCCTATCGGTTAACCAAGAGGCAAGA
>JBDSJK010000293.1:0-5012 GCA_039917535.1 Burkholderiales bacterium | reverse complement strand
CAACAAGCGGACAAGTTGAGTACGGCGCAACGGAGCTTCCAAGCCGCTGTGCGCCCGGAACAACAAGGCAACGAGCCCAGCGCCTACATAGAGCAAGGCGGCCGTCAACCAAGGCCCAAGGTTCACGCCAAAGCGTTGCACCAGCGGCGTGCTCGCGCCGAACAAAAGGGCCGCGAGTAGCGCGAACACCGCGCCGCTCAGAGCGGGGCGTTTAATTTGAGAGCCCTTAGGTATCGCAATCATCAGATCTTATTGTCGCCTTTTGTAAGCGATATGTCGCACGTTTCTTCGCACGTCGGTCTATTGGGTTTAGAACGTGCACAACGCGAAGGCATCCCTAAATGATCTCGATCGCGAATGTCTCCTTCGGGGCAGGAAACAGTCCGCGGCTTCGCACAACCCATAGTCGCTTTTGGGTCAGTCCGGCAACTCCATAAACTCCGATTTCCCTGTGACAATGGTATAAAAAAAGCGTACGTTTTGATGCTCGCGATCCTCGGATTGAAAGGCATCGTCGCAGGAATAAATAATCTCCACAATGGGAATATGAGTTACGCATCTATAAGCGCACCTGTCGAAAAAATTTACACTATTGACCTATCGAACAAACAAACAAAAAACCTTGATTTATATGAACAAAGTAATCTTCAATGCGCAATAAACTGGGTAACCGGTTGAATTCTTGAGCGAATAGTGTCGAAAAATTTTATCTGACCGCTAATTTTTCTGCCAATAACGCGCTTAAATTTTTTATTTTATTCATATAGATCAATATATTAAATTTATTTATTCGCAGCATAATTTTCTCGGCATAGATATTGCTTCATGCAGACGTTAAGAAGCTTTGCACCGATGAAGCTGGCATTAAGGATCTAAGAGGCATTCATCTACGATGACAGCTTGAATGCGGGAGGGCTGGTCCTGCGCCGGGGTGGATTTCTTTTTTAGCGGCCGGATGCATGCGGTGCAAAGCTTCATTTTTACCGTAATTTTTTCAGTCGCGATTGCCAGCTACTGTTCGCTATAATCCTTTCTTTCCAACTCGACATTCGGCAAGGACTTTCCATGAATAAGATTGATCTCGACGGCAAGATCGCCGTGGTGACCGGTGGTGCGCGGGGTATCGGCTACGCTATTTCTGAACGCTTGCTGCAATCGGGCGCAAGCGTTGCCCTGTGGGACATGGACCAAGCGGCCATGGATGATGCGGTGAAGAACCTCAGCACCGCAGGCAAGGTCATTGCGGTAAAGCTTGACGTCACCCACACCGAGCAAGTAGCGGCGGCGGTTGCGGCCACAGAAAAGGGCTTGGGCAGCGTGGATATTTTGGTCAACAACGCGGGTATCGCCGGGCCGACGGTCAAGACCTGGGAATACGCGCCTGAAGACTTTCGCAAAGTGGTGGAGATCGATTTAGTGGGACCATTTTTGTGCTGCCGTGCACTCGTTCCCGCCATGATGAAAAAGGGCTATGGCCGCATCGTCAACGTTGCGTCGATTGCCGGTAAGGAAGGCAATCCCAACGCCTCGGCTTACAGCGCCGCGAAAGCAGGGTTGATCGGGCTGACAAAATCCTTGGGCAAGGAACTCGCGACCCACGGCGTGATGGTGAATTGCATCACGCCCGCAGCGGCGAAGACCGATATTTTTAAGCAAGTATCGCAGCAGCACATCGACTACATGCTGCAGAAAATTCCCATGGGGCGCTTTGTCGATGTCAAGGAAATTGCTTCCCTGGTGGCGTGGTTATCATCGGGCGATTGCTCGTTTACCACGGGCGGTGTGTTCGATATATCGGGTGGCCGAGCGGTATATTAATAGCGGATGTTGGCCTGCCGCCAACGCTGATGGGCGCGCCGAACTTGCGCGCTCGTGGTGTGTTGTTGATGCTCGGCGCCAGCGTTTGCTGGAGTCTGTCGGGCATTATCGTGCGCAACACCCGTGTGGCTAACAACTGGGAAATTGTATTCTGGCGCTCGTGTTTTAGTTTCCTGTTTCTCGCCGTTGTATTAGGCATCAGTCATCGTGGCAATGCGTGCAACGAGTTGCGTCGAACGGGCGCGGCGGGGCTCGCATCTGGCGCGCTGTTCGCGACCATGATCACGTTTTTTCTGTTGGCTTTAACGCTGACCACCGTCGCCAACACGCAGGCCATCGTTTGTCTTGCGCCCTTTACCGGCGCGCTCGCTGGCTGGATATTGCTCCACGAACGGCTTGCATTGCGGACCTTGGTTACCATGACCTGCGCCTTGCTCGGCGTGCTGTTGATGTTTGTCGAATCCCTGGGCACCGGGCGCATGCTGGGCAACTTGGTCGCGTTGTTTGTGCCCATCGCCTACGGCATTAACGTCGCGGTGCTGCGCAAGAGTCACGCCCAAGGCGACATGGTCATGGCGGTGTTGCTCGGCAGCTTAATTTCCGCGCTGATTACCTTGCCGCTTGCATGGCCGTTCAGTGCATCGCTACAGGATATCTCTCTGCTTGCCTTCATGGGTGTGGTGCAGCTCGCCGTGGGCTGCATTTTGTTCGTGCGCGCCACGCCCCATTTAACCGCGGCGGAGATCACCCTAATCGGTCTGCTGGAAAGCATCCTCGCGCCCCTCTGGACATGGCTGGGTGTGGACGAGCGGCCGAGCAACATCGCGCTACTGGGCGGCGGGATTGTGATTGGAAGCTTGGTCGTCAACGAACTATTATCGCTGCGCCGCAGGTACGGATAGAATTATTGCCATGGCCTGAGAGCCAATACTAGAGCGGCTATCAGGCCATGCATCTCCACGAGTGGCTATACATATGCCTCGTGGCATGGCTCAAATCTAGGTGTCGCGGAACAGTTCGTTTTTGTGGATATGATAGTATTTCAGCGCGCGATGCACGGCACGCACAATGGCGCGAGCCGACAGAGTCGCGCGCGAGACGTAATCAAATCGCCCGCCGTCTTTGCGCACTTCCCAGGCGCTGTCGCTATGGGAACGTAGCGACGTGCCGCCGAATATTTTGATCCAGTTATTTTTGGCGATCTCAATATAGTCGCCGAGCCCTGGCGTTTCGTTATGACTCAATACTCGTACGCCGGTCACGGTGCCATCTTCGCGTACGGCAAGAATCAAGTAAATATTCCCGCTATAACCGTCCGGCGCCATGGTTTCGAAAATCACCGCACTGGGTTTGCCGTTGAGCCGGGCGCGATAGGCAACATGACGATTGCGCAAGTGCAAGAGCTGCAGATCCGGCGGCACTTTCACGCTGTCTCGCAACAACCGGTTGTCGTATAACTCCTTGGGCAAAATCTGATCGATCACGCCCATTTTTTCCTCTTCCTCGCGCTTGATCACAATTTCCCGAGTGTAATGGTTGATCGGCGCCAAGATGGCGAGGCCGAGGAGTATGAGCACGGCGAGGATCAAGCCATTGCGTTTGTTTACGGGCAACACGGCGCTCATGGTGACTCCTTCGGCCGAATTTTGCCGAGCTTACGGCCAAACACCGGCGGCTGGGTGTAGCTATCGATCAATGGCACACACATATTCATGAACAGCACGGCAAACGCGACGCCATCAGGATAACCACCAAATACGCGGATGACAAACGTAAACAGCGCCGCGCCCGCGGCAAAGATCATCTTCCCTTTAGGCGTAGTAGCGGCCGAGACGGGATCGGTAATAATGAACAGCGCGCCGAGTGAGGTTGCGCCACCGAACAAATGAAATAGCGGCCCGGCGTGGCGAGTGGGGTCAAGCAGATGAAAAAATTCCGCCAAGGCAGCTATTACAATAAGGAACACTGCCGGCATATGCCAGGTGATGAGCCGTTGTTGTAGCAAAAACAAACCGCCAAGCAAATAGCAAATAGCGATGATCTCCGTGCCTTTACCGGCGAAATCACTGAATATCGGCATGTAGAGAAAATCGGCGATGGCTTGTTTATTGGCTACCTGAACTTTGAGCGTATCCAATGGTGTGGCCATGGATTCTGCGTCGATGATAAATGCTTTGCTCGAGAATTCGCGAAAAACATGGGTCATATCCGTTGCGAAATCCGTACGCGTGGCGGCGATCATACCAGGCGGTGACCAGTGACTCATCTGCGATGGAAAAGCGATCAGCACAGCGGCGAAGCCGGCCATGGCGGGGTTGAACGGGTTGTAACCCAATCCACCGAAGACATGCTTGGCGATTACGATGGCGAACAAAGTCGCCACCACCGTCAGCCACCAGGGCGATAATGGTGGCATCGATAACGCCAATAACCACGCGGTGAGTAGCGCGCTCATGTCGCTTAAGAACGGCCAGACAGGCACGCGGCGAATCATGAGTAAGATTGCTTCGGCGATCAGTGCCGCGACACTGGCAATGGCGAGAGAAATCAGAATCGCCGGTCCGAAATACCATACGTAAGCGATGATGCCGGGGACGAGACCCAGCATGACTTTGAGCATGACAACCGTAACGTTGGTTTTGCCGGTGATGGCCGTGGTTTTCATTGCGCCGTATCGCCGGGCGATGCGCTATCGCGTCGCGCGCGAGCCCGCGCCAATGCTGCCTGTACGACTGCTTCTTTGACCGCATTGTCCGTTGCTGATCGCGCGTTGCCGTCAGCGTCACCATGGGTGAGCGTGACGACTTGCGCGCTGCGTTCGCCTTCCAATCTTGCCAGGCGCTCCTCGCGGCGCTCAAAGCGTTGCCGCGATATGTCGGCATTGCGTTGTGCGTGGTCGATCTGGTGCAGTTCTTTCTTGGCATGTTTGAAATATTGCGCCAAGGGGATACGGCTTGGGCAGACGTAATTACACGCACCGCACTCAATGCAATCGGTCACCGCATAATCTCTGGCTTTTTCAAAATTATTTGTCTTAGCGAACCAATACATATCGTGGGGTTGCAATTCCGCCGGGCAGACTTCGACGCATTGCCCGCAGCGGATACACGGCAGCGCCGGTTTGGTCGCAGGAAACAATTTCGCCGACGTAGCAATCACGCAATTGGCCGCTTTTACCAGCGGCAGGTCGGGCG
>JBDSJK010000292.1:0-6963 GCA_039917535.1 Burkholderiales bacterium | reverse complement strand
ACGCGGTTCGCGGGTTGCCACCGGCGCTGTGATAACCACGCCAGGAGCCAAGCTGGGTGGGGCTCTCCGGGTGGCTCTTAACCTAAGTTTTCGATTTTTGCTTTGAGGTCAGGTGGCGCGAATGGCTTGTTCAGAAAGCGCTCTTCTGCGCCGGCGGCAAATTTCAGTCCGGCGTTTTTAATCGCATCGTCATCCACTTTGACGAGCGGGGTGTACATAGGATGATGATGTTCGCGATAGGGATTATTGCGCGCGGCGTTGTAGCAAAATAGCATGGTCCAACGTCGATCCGGCGAACGATTTTGATCGGAACGATGCAGTGTGTTGCAATGGAAAAATAACCCATCGCCCGGCTCCATTTCCGCATAAACAATTTCCATGCGCTTAAGAATTTCGTCCAAACGTTTTGGGTCTGCGCCGACTTGCTGACCTTCCATCAAACCATGATCAATACGACCCAGATAGTGCGAGCCTTTAAGCACTTGAAGGCAGCCATTTTGTTTGGTGCAACGATCCAGCGCGACCATCACGCTCGCCATCAACGGAAACAAACAACCGTTGTTGTACCAATAACCATAATCCTGATGCCATTCCCACGCGCCACCCTCGTAGGGTTCCTTGGCCGTGAGCTTGGAGTGGTAGTGATACACCTCGCCGCCGAGTAAATCTTCCATGCTGTCGACGATGCGCCGGCTGCGCGCCGCGAGGCCATAGACACTGTCGCCCGGTTGATTCCAGGTGACCATTTTCGTCGCCTTGCCCGCGGCGTCGAAACGATCATATAAGTTTGCGCGCACCTGCGGATCCGTCTCCATGGCCTGTTGCAGCAGCTTGCTTTCCTCGGCATCGAATACGCCGCGCACCATAACGAACCCATCGCGCTCGAAGTCGGCACGCTGTTCGGGGGATAGTAGGGATAGTCTCATCACTCGCCTCTGTCTCTATTCAAATGATCATCGCGCGCGAGCAAAGGGCTTACGCGCCGCCGCAACACACTGTTCCAAAATCGCCTGGTCGCCGATTTGATTCGCCAGTAAAAATACTAAGCGCGCATTGAGCGCCGCGCTGTCGTCCGCACTTAAGCCTTCGTGGGCTTTAATGAGCGCTTCATAAAATCCGTCTGGATCGGCAATATTTGCGTCTAGTTTCATTATATTACTGTCTTTGCGTCACGGCGAGAACACGACGCAACGCGGTGCGGATTGCAGCCAGCGTTGGCTTGGCAAGCTGTGCGGCAAGATGCAGGTCGGGGCGGATCAGGCAAAAGCAATCGCCGTTAACCGCAAGCGCTATGCGCAACTTGCCACCGTGGTCAGCGAGTTGTTCTGTGCCGCTTCCGGCGGGTGAATAGACGACCACACGCAGCAGCGGCTCCGCACTTTGTAATGCCGCGATAGTCTTGGCTTCTTTTGCCGTGAGGCCCGTGCCGCTAAACCACAGGCCTAGAAAACGCGTCTCGCCTTGAAATAAATCCAGCAGCGTGCCTGGTTTGCCATCGGCCAAAATCAGCGGCACGTTCTGCACCGCCGCGCCGCCATGGGTTGTGAGCGGCGAATCGGTGTAGGAAAACGCGGTGGACATGCGGCCGGTGTTAACCAATGGTCGCGCGAAAGCGTGCTCGCGTGCAAGGCTGATGACGGCGTTGCGCAAGATACGCTCCGCCGCTGATTCCGGCGAAAGGAACCGAGTGGTGCGCGAAGTTGTCTTGATGTTGTGCACGGCGGCAGGATGGCGTTCGGCGCTGTAGGAATCAAGCAGCGATTCGGGTGCGTTGCGGTTTAACACCAGCGCGAGTTTCCAGGCCAGATTCTCCGCATCCTGGATACCGCTGTTACCACCCCGGCCACCAAATGGGCTCATGACATGGGCCGCATCTCCCAGGAAAAACACCCGGCCATGGCGCATTTTGTCGAGCATTTGCGTGCGATAGGCATAGGGACCGACCCACACCAGTTCAAACTCGCGATCCTCGCCCAACTGCTGGCGCAGCCGCGAGCGCACGACGGCTTCTGTGCTCACCGCATCGGGGTCGGCGTTTGCATCCATTTGATAATCCAAGCGCCACACACCGTCGCCCATGGGCAATTGCCACACGGCGCGATTCTCGTTGAACGGCGCTTCGACCCACGTCCAGCGCTCCAGCGGAGCGTCGAGCTTGAAACGAATATCGGAGATGCACCAGCGGTCCTGACCGCGCGCCGGGTGCGTGTCCAGCTTGAATGCCTCACGTATCGGGCTATACACGCCGCTGGCGTCAAGCACCCAATCGGCTTCGATCGCGTAATTGCCTGCGGGTGTTTCCACTTGCAGTCGAACGCAATCCTTCAATTGCTCAACGCCAATGACTTTATTGTTCCAGCGCAGATCGGCACCACCCAGTTCATAGATTCGATCGACTAAAAACCACTCGATGTAAAATTGCTGAATATTGATGAACGGCGGCTGTTTGGAGACACGGTTTGTTGCAAGATCAAACGAATAAACCACGTCGCGATCCGCTAAAGTCTTGCCGTGGGACCATTCCACACCTTTTGCTTTGACGCGATCATAAATCCCCAGCCGATCGAAAATTTCCAAACTCTTCTGTGCGTAGGTGATGCCGCGAGACGCCAGGCCGCGCACGCCTATGGTGTTGTCCTCATCGAGTAATACCACGTCAACGCCGCGTACGGACAGATCACAGGCCGCAGCAAGGCCCGCGAGACCGCCGCCTACGACGACCACGGCGTAGCGCCGCTTAGCACCGCCGCTGAGTTCCGGGGGCAGGTTAAAAGGATATTCGGGTAGTGGGTAACCGGAGCCTTGGCTTGAAGACGATTTGTTCAACACTAGCTTTATGGCCCTTGGTATTTGATCGGGAACAGCTCAGCTATGAGGAATCATCGTTTCCCAAGAAGCCTGGCTGACAGTGGACTACAGTCTAACAAATTGTGGGGCGGCCAAGACGCGCAAAGCAAAACGGGCAAGCGTTCCATTGCGGATTACGCTTGCCCGTCACGAGTAAACGAGATATTTGCTGTGGCGCAAATTACAAACCTAAGCGACCTCGCGTTGCGCCAAACTCGCCAAATCTTCCAATTTTGCTAACTGGCGTTCAATGAACGCTTCAAACGCGGCCATCACGGCGGGCATGATGAGCCGATTGGTCTCGGTCGATATGTTTAGAAATCGAACTGCCGGACGGTGATCGCTGCCTAGCGGTACATCGCCTATCATCGGCACGCCGTCTAAGGTAAAAATAGACAGTTCGAAATAATCCATCTCGCGATCCGGCCCGGCACTTTCATAAAAGATACACAACAAAGGCGTCTCACGATGGGCATAACGGCGGTAGTCGAGAATATTGAAGTATACCTTCGTGCCATTTTCTAGATCAGCGCGGGTCACGTGCTCATCGGACGTCAGTTCAAATTTCATTTTTTTTCGCCTCATCTTCATGGGTGGGCTCCTCGGGGTGTGTTGCGATGCTACTCAATGCCGCGAGGTCAGCATAATCTAGTCATAGTCAGGAAAGGCATTCCTAACTGTTAACTTTTGTGACGAGAAATGAAGCGGGGGGAAACCGGAATAGAAACAGAATACTAAGGAGTACGGCTTAATTTAGCTTGAATCTCGCCAACAATCCCACGGCGGAATGCAAGCACACAGGTAACGAAGATCACGCCCATAATCACGGTAACCCAAGAGCCGTAACTAGCGAGATAATTTTGCAGCCCAACAACGACAAACGCGCCAACAATCGGGCCAAATACCGTACCCAGACCGCCTAACAAGGTCATCAACACCACTTCACCGGAGGCTTGCCACGTAACATCGGTGAGCGAGGCCAGGTGCAAGGCCAGGGTCTTGGTCGAGCCCGCCAAGCCCGCGAGGCCACAGGAGATGACGAATGCCAGTAGCTTGTATTTATCGACGTCATAACCCAGGGAAATCGCGCGTGGCTCATTCTCGCGGATCGACTTCAATATCTGGCCAAACGGTGAGTGTATGGTGCGATAAATCAACCAAAATCCAAACAGAAACACCGCCAGCACAACGTAGTAAAAATTTAGATCGTTTTCAAGGTCGATCACACCAAACAATTTGCCGCGCGGCACAGGCTGCAGACCGTCCTCACCGCCGGTGAACGGTGCCTGAAGGTAAAAGAAGTAAACCAATTGCGACAGAGCAAGGGTAATCATGGCGAAATAGATGCCCTGGCGGCGGATCGCCAAACTGCCGATCAAGTAGCCCAGGCCCGCCGCTGCGAGCGCACCCGCGATCAAGCCTAATTCGGGCGGTAAGCCCAGCTCTTTCACGCAGTGACCCACAATGTAGCCCCCGGTGCCAAAAAATGCCGCGTGACCAAAGGACAATAAACCGGTGAAACCGAGCAATAGATTGAAGGCGCAGGCGAACAGCGCGAAACATAACGCCTTCATCAAGAAAACGGGATAGGCAACAAACGGCGCAATAAGCGCCAGCGCTAAAAGCAAAAGATAGCCGAGTTTGGTCTTCGTCATTTTTCTTTACCGAACAGCCCGGCCGGACGAATAATCAGCACCACGGCCATGATCAAAAATACAACCGTCGCGGAAGCTTCGGGCCAAACAACTTTGGTCAAACCCTCGATCACACCCAAGCCCAAGCCGGTCAAGATCGAACCTAGAACGGAACCCATACCTCCGATCACCACCACGGCGAACACTACCACGATAATGTTCGAGCCCATCAGCGGACTCACCTGATAGATCGGCGCCGCCAACACGCCGGCAAAGCCCGCAAGCGCGACGCCAAAACCGTAGGTGAGCGTGATCATGCGTGGCACGTTAATACCAAACGCTTGCGTCAATTGTGGATTCTCGGTGCCCGCGCGCAGATAAGCACCCAGCCTGGTTCGCTCGATGACATACCAGGTGGCAAAACACACCACCAACGATGCGACAATGACCCAGGCTCGATACTTGGGCAAGAACATGAAGCCGAGATTGAACGCCCCGCTCAGCGCCTCAGGCGTGGCGTAGGGCTGCCCAGAACGGCCGTAGGCATTGCCGAACAATCCTTCGATAATCAGCGCCAAGCCAAAGGTGAGTAACAGGCCATACAAATGATCCAGCTTGTAGAGCCGCTGCAGCATGGTTTTTTCGATGATCATGCCGAAAAGGCCGACAACGATCGGCGCAAGCAACAACGCTATCCAGTAGTTAATGCCGAAATACTCTAAAGCTAGAAACGCCACGAAAGCGCCCATCATGTAGAGGGCACCGTGGGCGAAGTTGATAATATTCAACATGCCGAAAATCACCGCCAAGCCGAGGCTCAAAATGGCGTAAAACGAACCATTCACCAGCCCAACGGCGAGTTGGCCTAGCAGCGCTTGCATGACATTTCCATTGCGATGATCTTCGGACTTATTGCTAAATTATTTCTTGATCAATGGGCAGCCGCCATCTTTCATCGCGCGGAAAGCCTGATCGCCAGGAATGGTTTGCACCACCTTCATATAATCCCATTTGCCCTTCGATTCCGCCGGTTTTTTGACTTGCATGAGGTACATGTCATGCACCATGCGACCATCGTCACGCAACTTGCCGTTCTTGGCGAAGAAATCGTTCACGGGTGTCTCGCGCATCTTCTTCATCACTGCATCAGCGTCGTCCGTACCCGCCGCTGCCACGGCCTTTAGATAATGCGTAACCTGGGAATAAACACCGGCCTGCACCATGGTGGGCATCTTGCCTTTGAAACGCTCGCCGAATCGCTTCGACCACTTGCGTGTGTCGTCGTTGTAATCCCAATAAAAGCCCGTGGTGAGGTACATTCCTTGAGCAATCTGCAGTCCGATACTGTCGATATCCGTATCGAACACGAGCAAGCCCGCAAGTTGCTGGCCACCTTTGGTAATACCAAACTCGTTAGCTTGTTTGACGGAATTGATAGTATCGCCGCCCGCGTTGGCCAGACCAATCACCTTCGCCTTGGAAGCCTGGGCCTGCAACAAATAGCCTGAGAAATCCGCCGAACTCAAGGGATGACGCACGCTGCCGAGCACTTTACCGCCGGCCGCTTTGATGACGTCGGTGGTATCTTTTTCCAGGCTGTGACCGAAGGCGTAGTCGGCGGTCAAGAAATACCAAGAATCGCCGCCCTGCTTGACCATCGCCGAACCCGTGCCGTGGGCCAAGGCGTAGGTGTCATAAGTCCAATGGACACCATACGCAGAGCAATCGGCACCCGACAGTCGAGAAGACGCTGCGCCGGAATTCATGGTGATACGCTTTTTCTCCGCGCCGACTTTTTGCACCGCCAGGCCGACGGCCGAATTCAGCATTTCCGCCATCATGTCCACTTTTTGCACGTCAAACCATTCGCGCGCTTTGTTGGCGGCAATGTCAGCCTTATTTTGGTGATCCGCACTGATGATTTCGATCGGCTTACCCAACATCTTGCCGCCGAAATCCTCAATCGCCATCTTCGCCGCAACGACTGCGCCTTCACCGCCTACCTCAGCGTAGAGGCCGGACATGTCGGTCAACACACCTATCTTCACCATGTCGTCCGTCAGTTTGCTCTGTGCCAGCGCGCCGGTGGCCGCGAATGCCGCCACCAATGCCATCGTTACCGTTGTTTTCATCGGTACATCTCCTAACCAAAAATAATAAATGAGTGTCATCCTGAACGAAGTGAAAGATCGGCTGTTGCTTTAACCTAAAAACACTCCCCCGCAAACACGCTTCAAAGTGACTAAATTTAACGTCACCGCACGTAATCCGCCTACACCCCCAAATATTCGTGCAGCATTTCCGTCTTGGCTTCTAGTTCGTCGCGCCGAATCATCTCGGCGATCTTCCCATGTTCCATGACATAGTGCCGGTCCGCCAGCGGCGCGGCAAATCGAAAGTTCTGCTCGACCATCACGATGGTATAACCCTTCTCCCTCAGCGCGCGGATCATACGACCTAATTCTTTTACGATAACCGGCGC
>JBDSJK010000291.1:0-2793 GCA_039917535.1 Burkholderiales bacterium | reverse complement strand
ACCTGTATACCTCTTCCGTAATCGCGCTGGATGCCGATACCGGTAAACTCAAGTCTTACTTCCAAGAAATGCCCCATGACGCATGGGACTTCGACAGCGCTGTCGGTGAGTTCATGATGATCGATCGCGGCGGCAAGAAGTTAGTCGTACATCCGAACAAAGGCGGTATCGTGTTCGTGTATGACCGTGCTGACTTGAGCAAAGTTGAAAATACTTGGATCTTGGGTAAGACCTTCAACTACATCAAAGGCGTGAGCAAGACCGGTCAACTCGAAGGCCGTCGTGAATTGCCCACCGGCATGCATAAGAACGTATGCCCGGCAATCGACGGCGCCATCAGTTGGAATTCGGGTTCCTACAGCCCGAAAACCGGCTTGATGTACAAAGTCGGTCAAGAATGGTGCTATGACATCGAAGTCGTTAAAGCCGACCGTCCTGCGGACTTTTCCGGCCAAACCTACTTTGCTGCCAGTTGGACGGCAACCCATCCCCTGGGACAAAAGGCCTTTGGCCACGTCTCCGGTCGCGATCCGATCACCGGTGTCGCTAAATGGGACGTTAACTACAAGTACCCACCCCTCGCCAGCTTGCTTTCCACGGGCGGTAACCTGGTATTCGTGCCGGGTGCCGATGGCATGTTTGATGCCCTCGATGCCAACACCGGTGCAAAACTGTGGAGCCACAACAATGGTCTCGGCCATCATGGTGGTGTGATCTCCTACGCGGTGAACGGCAAGCAATACATTGCAGTCGTGACCGGCTGGGGTAGCCATGTATCCGGTAACTATGCTCCGCTGTTTGGTGAGCCTTTCACCAGCATGCCGAGCGAAGGTGGCAACCTGATTGTGTTTGCATTGCAGTAAACAAAAACGCAGGATAGCGCGTTAACATGGGCGAGGGAGTGATCCCTCGCCCTTTTCATGTAACCACTGGAGACTACATGTCTGCCCAATTGCAAAAACTAGTCTTCTCCGCGGTTATCGCGAGCATCGCCTTAATAGCTAGGGCTGAAGATCCGCCCGCTGCGGAAGCGTCACCGGCGGTATTGCCTGCGCCTAGGACGCTCGGCGTTCAGGAAGCGAGGGCGGCGGTCAAGGCGGAAATGGGCATTGAAGTCGGCACGGTGTTTGCCACCCGTTGCGCGGCTTGTCATTTGGGCAACGGCATGCAAAAGGGCGATGGCCCCATGTTGGCGGGCACAAGCTTAGATCTCGGAAGAATTATCGAACGCATAGTCAAAGGCAAGACCCCTATGCCCTCGTTCAGCGGACAAATATCCAACGAACATATGTTGGCTTTGGCCCGTTACATCGAACTATTGAAACCCCCGGCGCAGTAGCGCTAATTTCGCAAAAGCTCAAAAACCGGCAGCGCTGCTGCTACGGGGTTTTAGCGAACTCCACTTCCATGTGCAAACTGTCGTAGTAAGCTTTACCCTTCAACTGCTTGTCACCACTAGACGGCTTGAGTTCAAAGCGCATTGTCCGCCCGTCGGCACCTACGGTTTCAAACGCGAGGTGCTTTTCATTACCCGCCAGCTTACGCAAGTTCGCAGGCGCGGCGCCGAAATTTGGCAGTGCGGTAAAACTAAGTTGCCCGCTGAATTCCGTAATCTCCAGCTTCGCTTTTCCACTGCTCATTCCCTCTAGCCAGGTGCCTTGCCAGGTGCCGACATAGCGGCTATTTAGATTTGTCGTGGAGGTGTTCTCGTCAGACGCAAACACATCCGCAGAGAAATTGAATATCCATACAAGTGAGTAAAATAAAAATTTAGTCATTTGAACATTTTTTCTAAAACGGACGGATCCCCGATAGCTTAACGATTATAGTGCTATCTAGGGTGACAAAAAAGTGATCCGTGTTTGAAGGAGGCATAGTCTTTAATTTCCCGCTATGCCAGGAACCAGCACTGGTGCGGCTCTCCGGGCAGGCATTGCCAGCAGCCTGCAGGTAAAAATTATTATTCCTTCACGGTAGCAATGCGTCGCCCGCCATCGTAGATCCTATGGTTTTTTGCAAGCGATATTTCCGATTTTATGAGGATCGAACGGTTGACCGGATAGCCACACGGCAAAGGCGATACGTAGCAGCTTGCGCGCGAGGATCCCCCTCGCTCTCGTCCCTTTTTCGGGATGAGTCGAGGCCCAACCCTTGGCAAGTAGTGCGGTATACATCGGCTTGAATGTCTTGGTTTTCGCCGCGCTCTGCGCCGCCAGATAAATCAAGCGCCGGTCCTCTGGGTTTCCCTGTTTGGCCACGCAACGCCTGCCGACGTGCTTGCCCGACTCCTTCGGTCTCGGGTCCAACCCGTAAGCAGCCACCACCGCATCACTGTTGGTGAACGGCGTACGATCAAAGCGATGCGTCAGCGCAATACTGTTCAGAAAGCCAATGCCGGTAATCGTTTGTAATTGTGCGCGCTTCGCCTCGAGTGTTGCCTGCGCGGCAACGGCGCGTTTGAGGTAGGCTGAAGAAAAAGGAGTCCAACGGATCGTGTAAATTGACGAGACGGAGGGCACAGATGGAACGGATACCGAAGGGGCTATACACGGACGGAATTTCGGGCGGAGGCGGTGAAGTGGGCAGAGACAACGGGGATGTCGGTTGGGCGGGCGGCGAAGCAACGGTCGATTCCGAAAAGTAGTCTGGACAGTTGGGTACGGACGGCGCGCACAGGCAAACTGGAGGTTGAATTGGCGCGCACACAGAAGGAACTGGCGGAAGTGAAGCGGGAGCGCGGCCCGCTAAAAAAGTTTGCCGCGTATTTCGCGAAGGCGTCGCGGTGAAATACGG
>JBDSJK010000290.1:0-3850 GCA_039917535.1 Burkholderiales bacterium | reverse complement strand
TCATTATCGGCAAGCAGCGTAACGGCCCCATCGGCACGGTGAAGCTCACATTCCTGGGGCAGTTCACCAAGTTCCAGAATTTTGCCCAGGGAAGCTATTAGGGCATGTCGCCAGAAGCCGCATGGATAGTGGCTTTTGGCGATGCACGGCGTGACGGCCGCAGTGGGATTGCCTCGTGGCATGGTGGCTTGTATTCCGATCAATCACAATTATTGCTATGATTATTCTTATTTCATCATTCAAATAATCTAGAGATTTTCGAGGGGGAACTATATGAACAGCATAATGAAAAATCTACTCTGGCTGGCAATCGCCATCGTCGGCGCATCCGCCGTCGGCGGTATTGCCATCCATCGTGGTGAGAGCATCAACGCGATGTGGTTTGTGATCGCTGCTGTGTGTACCTATGCTATCGGCTATCGTTTTTATAGCGCGTGGATCATGGCAAAAGTCCTGGTGCCGGATTCTACCCGCGCGACGCCCGCCGAGCGTTTCAACAACGGCCGCGACTTCGTTCCAACCAACCGCTGGGTGGTATTCGGCCATCACTTCGCCGCTATCGCGGGCCCCGGACCGCTGATCGGGCCGACGCTCGCCGCGCAGTTCGGCTATTTGCCCGGCACGTTGTGGATCCTCGTCGGCGCGGTGCTCGGCGGTTGTGTACAAGACATGGTCACGATGTTTTTCTCCACCCGACGCAACGGCAAAAGCCTGGGCCAAATGGCACGCGACGAACTGGGTCCCATCGGTGGTTTCGCCGCGCTGATCGGCACGCTGGCGATCATCATCATTCTCATCGCGGTGTTGGGCTTGGTCATCGTCAACGCCATGAAGCACAGCCCGTGGGCCACATCCACTGTGTTTGCGACCATACCCATCGCCGTGCTGATCGGCATTTACATGCGCAACATTCGCCCCGGCCGGGTGCTGGAAGCGTCTCTCATTGGCGTGGCGCTGTTGTTGTTTTCCGTGGTCGGCGGGGGCTGGGTCGATCATCATCCCACGCTGCGGGCGTGGTTTGATTACAACGATACCGGCATTGCCTGGTTTGTGATCATTTACGGTTTTGCTGCGGCGATACTGCCGGTCTGGCTGCTGCTGGCACCGCGCGATTATTTGTCGACCTTCATGAAGCTTGGCACCATTTTCCTCCTCGCAATCGCCATTTTGTTTTTGCAGCCGGAAATCAAGATGCCCGCCATCACCCAGTTCATTGACGGCACCGGGCCGGTGTTTGCCGGCAAGCTATTTCCGTTTGTGTTTATCACCATCGCCTGCGGTGCGATCTCCGGCTTTCACGCGCTGGTTTCCAGCGGCACCACGCCGAAGCTGATCTGCAACGAAAAAGACATCCGCATGATCGGCTACGGCAGCATGGCGTTGGAATCCCTGGTTGCGATCATGGCTATTATCGCCGCCTGCGTGCTGGATCCGGGCGTGTATTTCGCGATCAACAGCCCAGCGGGAATCGTCGGCAAAGAAGCCGCTGACGCCGTAGCAAAAATTTCCTCATGGGGATTCCCGGTCACGGTCGAAACCATGCAAATGCTCGCCAAGGAAATGGGCGAAAGCACACTGTTCGCGCGCACCGGCGGCGCGCCTTCGTTGGCGGTGGGCATGGCGACCATCTTCAGTTCCGCCTTCGGCCAGGGCATGTTGGCGGTGTGGTATCACTTCGCGATCATGTTTGAAGCGGTGTTCATCTTGACCACGCTGGACGCCGGCACCCGCGTGGCGCGCTTCATGCTGCAGGACTTGCTCGGCCATATCGCCAAACCGTTGGGCGAAACGTCGTCATGGACGTCGAGCTTGTTCGCAAGTTTCTTGGTGGTCGCCGCATGGGGCTATTTCCTGGTGATGGGCGTGCTCGATCCCAACGGCGGTGTGTTTATTCTTTGGCCGCTGTTCGGCATCTCGAACCAGATGCTGGCCGGCATCGCGCTCGCGGTTGCGACGGGCATACTGATTAAATCCGGCAAACTGAAATATGCTTGGGTCACGGGGCTACCTCTTACCTGGCTGGCCATTTGCACCAGCACCGCCGCGTGGCAAAAGATTTTCAGCATGAATCCGAAAATCGGCTTTTTCGCCGGCGCCAATGATCTTGCCGCCAAATTGGCCAGCGGCGCCCTGCCGCCCGACAAAGCCGCCATCGCGCCGCAGCTTATTTTCAATCAGCAACTCGATGGCTGGATCGCGGCGTTTTTCATGGTCATACTGTGGATCATCATTATCGATATGTTGCGCGTGTCTTACCGCCATTTAAATGGCTTGCCGGTGCCGCCGCTATCGGAAGTGCCACACCAAAAAACCATCCTGGCCTATCAATAAGTCATGGACGACAAACTCAAAAAACTCTGGGACGTGGTGCGCTCGTTATCGGGCGACGATGGCTACGAGCGCTACGTCGAACACCAGCAAGTAGTTCACCCAGACGAGCCGGTGTTGGATCGCAAAGCATTTTTTATATTCAACCTGGAAAACAAGTGGAGCGGTATCGCACGATGTTGCTAAGGAAGGTTATTTGGGCAGAGTGAAGATAACGGCGGGCAATCGCCGTTATCTTATCTGCGCGGGCATAACGTGTGAGAGTGACCAAAAGGTCCTTGCCTGTGGTATATTTTAAGGCAATCCAATAGGGGGTTTCATTATGCGGCTCAAGAATAAAATCGCAATTGTCACCGGCGCCGGTTCCGGCTTTGGCGAAGGCATCGCCAAGCGCTTCTGCGCAGAAGGCGCACAAGTCGTGGTGAACGACATCAGCGAAAGCGGCGGCGGCCGGGTGGTGAAGGAAATTCAGGCGGCGGGCGGCACGGCAACATTCTTCAAGGCGGATGTCGCAAAGGGTGCTGAAGTCGAGGCGCTGGTGGATTTCGCTATCAAGGAATTCGGCGGCCTGCACATCATGGTGAACAACGCCGGTTGGACCCATCGCAATCAGCCTATGCTCAACGTGACTGAAGAAGATTTCGACAAAGTTTACGCAATCAACGTAAAAAGCATTTTCCATTCCGCCAAGGCGACCGTTCCCTATTTTCGCAAGCAAGGCGGCGGTTGTCTGATCACCATCGCTTCCACCGCCGGCGTGCGACCTCGCCCCGGTTTGACTTGGTACAACGGCAGCAAAGGCGCGGCCATAGTCACCAGTCGCTCCATGGCCGCCGAGTTGGGGCCAGACAAAATCCGCGTGAATGTCATCAACCCCGTGATGGGCGCTACCGGGCTGTTAGAGTCATTCATGGGCGTGCCCGATACGCCAGAGAATCGCGCCCGTTTTATCTCGAGCATTCCATTGGGACGCTTGAGCACACCGCTGGATGTCGCCAACGCCGCGTTGTTTCTTGCGTCCGACGAAGCGGAATTTCTCTCCGGCGTTTGCCTGGAAGTTGACGGCGCCCGTTGCGTCTAATGGCCCAGGCACCAGACGCCGAAACAAAACAATCAATAGCCTACTGGAGGGCTTAGTATGCGCGCTGCGACCACGGTACAATCACTGAGCACCCTGAGCCCACTTGATCGGGCCATCGTCTCAAAGTCACGGCTATTTCGTAACATCAGCCTTGAGTCTATCGAGTATTTGCTAGACGCGTGTCCAGTGATCGACTTTCCCACCGGCTCTGAACTGCTCGCGCCGGGTAAGACCAACAGCAATTTATATTTGCTGTTGTCGGGCCGGCTTAGTGTGCACCTCGGTGACAAAGGTTATACGCCCTACGTGGTGTTCGAAGCGGGCGACTGCGCCGGTGAGATGTCGATCCTGGATGCAAAGCCGGTGTCGGCATTCGTGCTGTCTCAGGAAAATTGCCGCTTGATGGTGATACGCCAAGAAACCGTTTGGGCGCTGATCAAT
>JBDSJK010000289.1:0-3304 GCA_039917535.1 Burkholderiales bacterium | reverse complement strand
CCTATAGTGATGGGCGACGAAAACAATACGCAACAGTTCGGAAAAGTAAGCGCCCTGCCTGTTTCGCTACTTTATGACCCCAAAGGAAAACTAGCGTTACGCCGCATTGGGCCGCTGACCCGTGCGGAAATAGAAAAATTAATCGGCAAATAAACCAGGGAGTTTTTTCGGTGAAGGCCAAAGAAAAAGGGCAACATGCCCAACAGCAAGACGACCGCCGCGCCCGGATCGAGCGTCGCAGTCATAATTTGCGCAGCATGCTCTATGCCATGGTGTTCTCACGCCGGCGTGACATGCGCCGCGACCAGGAAGCCGGCTTGTACTACACCGATTGGTACGGCTTGCCCTTGTTTGTCACGGCAGTCAGCATCGCGCTGCTGTGCTGTGCCGATGCCTTCCTCACGCTGGAGCTTATTGTCCGCGGTGGAAAAGAACTCAATCCCTTCATGGATTACCTGCTCGGTCAGGGAATGACGTGGTTTGTTGCCGTCAAAATGGCGCTCACGGTTTGTGCGATATTGTTGTTGGTGATGCACCACCGCTTTCGGTTTATAAAAAACATTCGCGCCTCGCAGGTAATGGGCGTCACCCTGATTGGGTATGGCCTGTTAGTAGGCTACGAGATCACCTTACTGGTCCCGCTATGGTCGGAGTTGTAGCTGCTTATTCGTTATTAAAAAGTTGCTTCCAACCCGCCACACCAAGGCGACGCAAGGTCGCCATATTATTCTCATAAATCGACGCCACATCGGGAAACGTGGCGACCGCTTGCTCCACGCTGTCCTCGCGCAACAGATGCAGCGTGGGAAACGGAGAACGATTGCTGAAATTGGTGATGTCGTCGAGGGCCGTTCCGGCAAACTGATAGTCCGGGTGAAAGCTTGCGACTTGAATGATGCCGCCTAAATCTAATTCCTCAACCGCGCCATCGGCGACGTAGAGAAAATCGTTGTAGTCCAGAAAATCATTTAATACCCACGGATGTATCAACAACGTGGTGTCGATCTCGCTGGGCTTCGTCTCGGCAAGCCGCTCCAGTTCTCGCAGCAATTCATCGAGCAACCCGTCGGTGGTTCGTGCGTCGCTTACCACGGTGCGTATGAGTTTCTTGGTATGCACCGCTTTAGCGAATGGGCAGAGATTCAAGCCGATGACCGCTTTGACCAGCCATACTTCGGTCGCGATGATAATTTGTTGGTGGGATTCCATTGTGCTTTTCATGCTGGCTCATTCACTATGAATATCGTGCCAGTGTACAATCTGCAAATGACTCCGGTCAAAAATGCGAATGGCCTGGAAGGCGCATGAATAGTTCCTCCCAGGCCATGCCTTGCCACCAGCCGCGCTGCATATAGCTCGTGGCGAGGTGTGCTACTTAAGTCGCGATATTAGAAGTCAAACTGCGCGCGGAAGGTGATGGCTTTTTCGTCGTCGGCTTTCTTCGAATTCGATGTCACCGTCGTATCAAAGTCGGTCTTCACATAGTTCAGCAGAAAGCGCGTGTTGGGTGTCGGTATCCATTTGACGCCGAGCGTGTAAGCTTGAGCCTTGTTGGTGGAACTGGTCGACAGCACACCCGTTCCTGCTGGATTGGTGTTTTTGAAATCGCTTGCATCGAAATTCGTGTAACGCAACCCGAGTTCCCAAGCACCCCATCCCGCACCCTTGGGAGAGAAATTAGCCTTGGGTCGAATGCGGCCAAACGCGCCATTCTTGTAGGTGTCGGCGTAACTTTCACCCGTGATCAACCAGTTCACGCCTGCGTACCAAACGTCGAGCCCCCGATCGTAGTCGACCCCCGCAGTGCTGCGTCCGCTGTAATTGGCTTTTAGATATTCGCCTTGGAACTTGACCGGGCCATAAGCGACGGCGGCTTCCAGCCCCGTGCGGGTGCGATCAACGTCGACGCCATCAACTCCTGCCACGGAGAAAAACGTCACGCCGCGCGCTTCCGTCCGTCCGCTGGGTATTGCGTTCGGGTTTGAGCCGATCGGTTCGCTTCCGCTCGAGTAGGCGGCCGCCAAGTGGTAGACGGCATTCTTTTGCCCGACCATCTCGGCGATATTGACGCCGATGCGACCGATGTAATCGTTGCCGTCGACGTTATTATCGGTCTCGTTGTTGTTCTTACCTTGGCCGGCAGAGAGGGCGATACCGTAGAACAATCCGGGTGTGGGCGTGCCGTGCAACATGAAACCGCGCTCTTTCGCCGGGACAAACTGGTTCATGATGGATCGCTCTTGGAAGTCAAGAAAACGCGAGCTGGTTTGTTCCTCGATGCTCATGGGCATCTTGAATTGTCCAAAGCGGAACTGGGCGGATTGCCACCAACCCACGTTGAACCAAGCCACATCCAGATGCGATGTATTTCTCAAGTTAGTCGAGGAGGTGGTGGAAGAAATATTCGCACCTGTGCAAGGATCCGCGCTGCACTTGGTCGTCGTCGTATTGGTGTTCGACCCCGAGAGACCCGCAAAATCGCCCGTGAGATCGAAGGTATAGTAGTCCCAGAATCGACCTGCGACCGTGAGATACGCTCGACGCACGTCGAAGGTGTCCGCCAAAAAGGCGTCATCGCCCCCGAAGTTGCGATAGTCCCCTTGGATGCGCCCCCCGATGGTCATGAAATTTTGCTTGTCGGCGGATTCAAAGGTGATGCCCGACGTGCTGCCTTCACTGAAGTTTGCGCGCACTTCCGTTTTAGCGCGCTCTTCAGCCAACGTATCTTTTTCCGCCTGGTCGCGCTTAACACGGCGTATAACGGCCTTTTCACCCTCGCGAGTGTCCTTGATTTCTCGATATTCATCGTCGGAAATGACCCCTTTGTCTTTAAGTTTTTCGATCAAGCTATCGAGCACATCTGCGTGTGCGCTGGCGGAAACAGCGGCTGCCAACACCGCGGAGACCGCTAGCGCCAGTGTGCTTCGGCTTAGGATTTGTTGTAGGAACATTTTTTTTACTGCGACCATGTTTGAGCTCCGTAAAGTTACCGTCATGAAAATTTAGATTGCGGCAAGTTTATGAAGGTAGTGTGACAACTTTATGACAACGTTGGCTGCGCCGTGTAGAGCTATAATTAGGAATCCCGCAATGAATAAACGAGCGACATGACCACTATCGACCACTTCATCAGCCAATTTGACAAAGCCCTACGCACGGTCTTCGCCCCCGCCCAAGCGCGGCGCGCTTCTCCGGCCGTGTCCGAGCTGGCCTCACCTAGCGACCAAACGGACAAGACCACGTCCGCGCGGCTCATGCGCATCAACCACGCGGGCGAAGTGTGTGCCCAGGCGCTTTACCAGGG
>JBDSJK010000288.1:0-6504 GCA_039917535.1 Burkholderiales bacterium | reverse complement strand
GTGTCCGCGCCATAGCCACTCTGAGGCTTTCCAGCACCACCACCCGGTTCGGCATGCGGGTCAGCTTGTCCAGGCGCGCGGCAGCTCCCAGTTGCCGGGTCAGCATTTCCTGCTCCTGCTGCACTTCCAACGTTGCATCAATTATCACTGCCATCAGTTGAGATTCGTTCAGCTTCAGCAAACTGAAGGACAAGATCTGCGGTGCCGCAGCGCCGCCCCCGGCGCCATGGAGGGGGATGCGCAGCGACTCACACACGATGCCGCTGGACTGATCGGCAGCGGCGGCCATCTGCCGAAGCTGCGGCGCGACAGCCTGCAGCGCCGTGAACAGATTGTTCAGGCTGCCATCGCATGACAAGGGCATGAGCAAATTCGCCGACATTGGGTTAATCATTTCGATGTCACCCTCGAGCGTGGTTTGCACCAAACCGATCGGCGCCCGGTAAAGGAACTGAATCAGGGACTCATATGCGGCAGCGGCTACGGTCACGTCCGCTGGCTTTTTGCAGGATCGATTGCCGGAGTTTGCTTCAAGCCCGAATGCCAGCATTCGATTTGATTGCGTCCCGCTGCCTTGGCTGCGTACAAAGCGTTGTCAGCTCGTTTGATCAATGAGTCCAGACCCGTCAGGCCGTCATCCATGGCCGCAACGCCACCGCTTATGGTGTAGGAGATGCGAGCGCCCTCTATTTCCACGGGCTGTGACGTGACTGACTGGCGCAGTCGGTTGGCAACCCCCGCAGCATCGAGCAGGTTAGTGGAGGGCAAGAGCACGGCGAACTCCTCGCCGCCCAAGCGTGATACCACATCCACCTGCCGAAACGTGGCCGTAAGCAGAACAGCCAGGTGTCGCAGCACGGCGTCGCCGGCCGGGTGCCCATAGGTGTCGTTCACGCGCTTGAAATGGTCAATGTCGAATATGACCAGTGAGAGGTCTCGCATCGAGCGTTTCCTGCGCTCCAGTTCGAGCTCGGCTGCTTCGAAGAAGGCCCGGCGGTTGGCAATCCCGGTGAGGTGGTCGCATGCAGCGTCCTTGCGATGGGCTTCGATCGCCTCGCGTTTGTCGGTGATATCGCGCACGATCAGGCAGTAGGCGGAGTCGTCTTTTCCCACAGGGACCTGGGCGCCTTCAATGGCGGCGCCCGGCTGTTCACGCAGCGGAGCGATCATCGCGCTGCCCCAGAAGCGGGTTCCGTCGGCTTTCAGGCGCCATCCCTGGTCCAAGCTCCAGCCGTCTTCGTCGGCCTCGCGCAGCCGGTCCAGTAAACGGTCAGAAGTCATCGCGCCTTCGGGGTAAAAGATCGAATAGGGCCGGCCGAGCACGGCGTCGCGGTCGAACCCGGTCATTCGGCCGACGCTCGCGTTCCAGTCATTAATGTGTCCCTGTCCGTCAAGGCTGACCAGCGCATAGTCCGTGATGCCGGTGAGAATGGCGTTGAACCATGCCTCTCCCTTTTTGAGCAGGCGCTCGCGATTGACCTGCTCCGTGATATCGCTGAGCACTGCCATGAGTCGCGTCTCATCGAGCTTCATGAGCGTGAGCGAAAGCATCTGCGGATCGGACTTGCCGCGCTCGCCGGCGCTGAGCCGGATGCGCAAAGCGTCGCAAATCTTACCGGTGAGAGGGCCGAAGCTGGCGACCCGATCGCGCAGATCCGGGGCAACGCTCTCGAGCGTTGTGAACAGGTTCGTCAGGCTCCCGTCGCGTGAAAGCGGCATCAACAACTGGGCCGAGACCGGATTGATAAGCGCAATCTCGCCGTCGATTGAGGTCTGTGCGAGCCCGACCGGAGCCATGTACAGGAACTGAATCAGCGCTTCGTGTTCGTCGGCGAGGGGCGCCAATGCGTCGTGCATTCAGGAGGGCCGGCTCACCAGCAAATAGCGCAACGCCATGCCAGGAGCCGCCAGCAGCCGCAGGTTTACTTTGATGGGCCGCATGCGCAGGGTAAGCACATAATCGATGGTCGCATCCAGCGCGGAGCCGTTCGCTGCCGCATCTTCGAAGCGCTGGGCGACCATGAAGTTGTTCATGCATGGCGCGACGATCGTGAAAAAGGGTTGGCCCACTACACGTTCGCGGGACAGCCCCGCAAGCTTTGACTCTATAGCGTTATAGAGGCGAACCACGGTCCCGGCATCGAAGCCGATGACGCCAAAGTCAAGATCGTCAAGCTCGCGCTCGCTAAGGGCGCCGATCCGATCGCACATCTCGGCATGGTCGAATTGTAGTGGCGCTAATGCACTCATGTCTCTCACTCCAGTAAAAAGGCTCTTGAAGTCAAGAGCGATTTATGAATCCATCGTCGCGCAGGAAAAAGCTTCGCGCTACGGTGGCGCCGCGTTATGGGTTACGGATTAATACGCTCGGACAAGGAACTTGAATGTTCGCTGGACCACAGTGAGAGTGCCGTTCGCGGAGGGTGCAGGTGCGTGAAGTCTGACATTGCTATCTGCTTCGCCAGCCAGTCTATGCCTGTGGCGCGTTTCAGGCAAGCTGTTGTATTGGGCCAATACCTATTTATTGCACTGATTGGACTTCAAATAGTTTCTGATGACCTGCATGGGGGATTGTAATTGCAAGGCGTGATGAGGTCGATTATAGGTTGTACCAGGTCAGCCCGCGTCGGGCGCATTGTAATGCGCCGTATGTAAGGCGTTGCGTATGCTGATAGCGTTGCACCTGCAGATTTTGCACTGATACATGCCCCGGGATTTTTATCGTGGCTGACATGCGGGGCATTACAATGCGCCCTACGGCCCTAAGCCGACATCTGGCGCACAGCTAGGCAGCTTAGACTGCGATGCTTACGTAATATCCGTTTACCTCGTAGCTAAGCACCTTTTCACAATAGAAACGTTATGACAGTTATCGCTGCCGTCGCCCCGCTATTTTTATGCCACCATTGCCCACTTTCATTGGATTGTCAGCCTGAAGTCGCCAACGTATACTTCATCTTCATACGTAGCGTGTTACAGCCACGCTGAGCAAGGTAATGCGACAACAGCATTCAACAAACAAAAGGAGATATTCAATGACAAATATTTTCAATTTTCTGATTCGTGTCTTGATAATTACGGTCGGCTTCGCATCGGTCTTGATGTCTGCGCAACTCAGCGCTAAGGAGCCGGACGATGAGGGGTGGGCAAAGTGCGCCGATGAAGGCGCCATGTGTAGTTTTTCCGGTAAGCGCGAGGTTCGCTATGGCGCTAACGGCAAATATGTAACGCGAGCGTTTAACAATGGTGTGGAATGCAGTAACAATGTGTTCGGAGACCCGGTCGAAGGCGTCAGCAAGCAATGCGATATTGCTCGAGAGGGCCGAGCCGCATGGCTCTGGTGCGCAAAAGAGGGGGAGGCCTGCAAGTTCAGGGGCGTACGAACTGTTCGCTACGGAGCGAACGGACAATATGTCACTAAAGAATTCAATCACGGCGTCGAATGCAGTAACGCAGTTTTTGGTGACCCCGTCGAGGGAGTATCGAAGCAGTGTGAGATCGGACCTGAAATTAAGATCAGGTGGACACGCTGCGCCAACGAGGGTGAAATCTGTAAGTTCACAGGCATCCGCGCAGTACGCTACGGCGCGAGGGGCAGCTATGCAGCCCCTCGAGATTTTAGCAACGGCGTGGACTGCGGCAATGCCGTGTTTGGCGATCCGATTCCGGGCGTATCAAAGCAATGTGAATACGGTCCCGAAATTCCCGTGACGTGGACTAAGTGCGCCAACGAAGGCAGTACCTGTAAATTCAGCGGGATGCGTCAGGTTCGCTATGGTGCCCGTAACAAGTTTGCCGAGGCGCGAAATTTCAGCGGCGAGGTGGAATGTGGTAACGCAACCTTTGGCGATCCGATTCCGGGCGTATCAAAGCAATGTGAATATGGTCCGGAGATTGTTGCCACCTGGACCAAGTGTGCGCGCGAAGGAGAAAGTTGTAGTTTTGTTGGAACGCGTCAGGTGCGCTACGGCATCAACGGCAAGTTCGCGATACGCGAGATCAATAGCACGACGGGTTGCAATAACCAGGTATTCGGCGACCCGGTCGAAGGAGAAACAAAGTATTGCGAATATGGTCCAAGAATCCGCTGAGGAGCCTCGCCCTGTGGCGATCCAAATTCTGGTTCGCTACAGGAGACGCAAAATGGTGATGATTTACCGAAGACGACCCTAGCCCGCTCGCGAAGGTCAACGACTTTTTATCCTACATCACGAAAATACGGGCGTCCGGTGCAGACAGTGTGCTGACCGGCAACTGGGTCACGGATCTTTCTCTACTTTATGAGGATCGATCGAACGTAGCTTGGCATGGCACGAAGGGAAACCGCGTCGCTATGCTGTATCAGAATGCGGTGGGATTCGCAGGCTCATCCCACCCTATTCGGGCTACAATGACGCCTCGCCAGGAGCAAGCACGGGTGAGGCTCTCCGGGCAGGCATTGCCAGCAGCAAAGCTAGCAAAGGCTTGTGGGGCAATGGATTTTGAAGTGTCTATTCCCTTGCGGCAGCAATGCGTCGCCCGCCATCATAGCGTCGCGACCAGTAGCTTGAACTCATGCTGCTAATTTCCACAGCTTTGCCCGTGGTGGGTGCATGGATGAAGCGATGGTCGCCGAGATAAATGCCAACGTGGGAAAACGTCCGCTGCAGCGTGTTGAAGAACACCAGGTCGCCAGGCTGAAGTTTGTTACGCTGCACCGCCTCGCCACGCTCGCGCATATCGGCAGCGTTGCGCGGCAGTAACACCCCAATCGCCTCTTTGAACACATGGCGCACGTAGCCGCTGCAATCTAACCCCGTATCCGGCGAGGTGCCGCCATATTGGTATCGCACGCCTAGATAAGCCAGCGCATGCAGTAACAACTCGGCACTGGTGTGTGTCGCGGAAGGTGACGGCGCCTGAAACGCGACATCCTCTGCCGCTTGCTCGACTTCGCTTTCCACGGCCAGCACGTTGGGCGCAATGAAGCACAAAACCGACAAGCAAAGAGAAAAGTGCAAAAACATGCCGCTAAGTGTACGGCGATTGTTTGAGCTAGGAAACCAATAGCATAAAATTATCAGCAGCTTGTTGCGAATGTGCTACAAACTGTCGAGCTTTCTGAAGGCGAAATGAATTGCGTCAAGAAGGGACTTTCTCAATAATGATGATCCCTCTACTAGAAAATAATTTATGTCGATCAACGCGCCTTACGGCACCTGGAAATCGCCCATTACCTCGGATCTCATTGCCGCTGGAGGCGCGTTGCGCTTGGGCTACAGCCGCATTCACCAGAGCAGCATCTATTGGGTCGAAGGCCGGCCCGCCGAGGGCGGCCGCAATGTGTTGATGAGGCAGTCGGCCGGTGGTTTGCCTGTGGCGATCACACCGACGGGTTTCAATGTGCGCACGCGCGCCCATGAATATGGTGGCGGTGCCTACACGCTGAGTGGCGATGACGTTTATTTTTGCAACGATGCCGATCAGCGCATTTATCGTCAGCGAGCTGGCGAAAACCCAGTGGCGATGACCGCTGATGCAAAACGCTGCTACGCAGATTTAGTGGTGGACGCCCATCGCAACACCTTGATCGCCGTGTGCGAAGATCATCACGCTGAAGGTCGCGAGGCGGAAAATTATTTGCTTGAGATTAACCTCGCTACGGGTGCCGAACAGATACTCGCGCGGGGCTATGACTTTTATTCATCGCCGCGCCTCAGTCCTGACGGCAAGCGCCTTGCGTGGCTATCGTGGCGGCATCCGAACATGCCCTGGGATGGCACGCAGCTATGGCTAGCCGATCGCCTAAGCGATGGTGAGCTCGCGAACATGCGTTGCGTCGCGGGTGGCAAACAGGAATCGATTTTTCAGCCGGAATGGTCGCCGTCGGGCGAATTGTATTTCGTGTCTGACCGCTCCGGCTGGTGGAATCTTTACCGTGAGCGCACGGTAGTGGATGAAGTGTGTCCAATGGCGGCGGAATTCGGTTTGCCGCAGTGGGTGTTTGGGCTTTCAACTTACGGGTTTACGGGCGACGAAGAAATCGTCTGCAGCTTCGCGGTAAACGGCTTATGGTCGCTCGCAACCATTGACTTAACCTGTGGCTTGCTGCAGCCGATTCCGACGAACTTTTCTGACATTGGTTTCGTTTCTGCCGGGGTGAAGCGTGTCGTGTTTAGCGCGGCGACGCCGACGGAATCCGACGCCGTGATTGGGCTGGACCTCAGCACACGTCAGACTACAACGATCCGCCGCGCGAGCGAATTGCCTATCGCCGCCGAATATTTTTCCACGCCGGAATTGATCGAGTTTCCAACCGAGAACAACCTATCGGCCTTCGGTTTTTTTTACCGGCCCGTTAATCCAGATTTTTCCCCAAACGACGGCGAACAACCGCCGCTAATCGTGATCAGCCACGGCGGGCCGTCATCGGCCACCACCAACGGTTTCAAGCTGGGTATTCAGTATTGGACCAGTCGGGGCTTCGCCGTGCTCGACGTTAACTACGGCGGCAGCAGCGGGCTC
>JBDSJK010000287.1:0-8327 GCA_039917535.1 Burkholderiales bacterium | reverse complement strand
GGCCAGCGCTTTGCCATGTTTGCCGATGTTGCCGAATTTCTTAAGATCTTCCGATTCGTAGTAGCTGCTCATGAGTTTTATATTCCTCTGTATTTGAAGTTTTCTAATCAGACCCGTTTGCGCTCTTTGCGGGTAATTATGCCTTGTGTATGCCACAAGCACACTGTTAAGCAAGATTGCTTGTTAGCCTGTCGATACAGATCGCGCTAGCTTACAGATTAGCGGCATTGCGTAAGTGATCACGGTGAGGGCCTGAGACCTGGAAAAAGCGGATATGGCATTCAGCGCGGAAGTCTCCAAAGGCGTGGATCTACGAGGTAGAAACAAACGCTACTCGCGATTCTTATTACTGAGCCCTATTGTCTGAGATGCGCATATTTGGGTGACACTTAGCTGTGCTGCCTGCCTTAAGCTGAAGACACCGAGTTGCCTATATTCCGTAACAGTGAATAAGCGTCCCTGTCGATCGCGCTTATATACTGATCGCTGAACCGTTATTGATCGAACTCCCATGACTCAAAAATGTCATGGGCAACGTCAAGCCGAGGCATTTTGACGCAGGTCTTGTTGTGTTAAAAAAGCCGCATGATCTGCAGCAGTTAAATCCAGTAGCGAATAAAAAAACAAAGTAAACGCGGACAAAACAGCGGGTTAAGTGAATGCTGCAACGCAATAAATTAAGCTCAAAAAATTAACGGCAAACGCAATATTTACGCATACGATTATCCAGCACTTGCATGTGTTTTTGAGTTGTGCGAGCATGCGTTAGTTTCGTCAAACTGATGGCGAAACGGGAATCTTTCTAGTGCAATAACAAACATCTTTAGGAGGGCAGTATGAAAGTGTTCACCAAAGTAATTGTGGCCGCAGCAAGCGCGCTCGCGCTAACCAGCGCTTGGGCCGATGAGCCACCTATGTCCGACAAACCTTTCACGGAAAATTGGTGGCCCACGGAGTGGGGTGCGGATGATAAAGCCGGTTCGGTCAATCGCGTCACGCCGGACAAAGTCATGAAGGCGCTTAAGCTGGTCAAGACCGGTAAGAGCGCAACGCTCGGCAAAGTTTATTCGAAGGATATTCCTGGTTTTGGTGTGCGCGGCTGGCAGATGAGCATTCCCGGCACGCCAACCGGCGGTCCGTTTGGTAAAAATGCGCTGATTTATCACGATGAACTGGTCACCACGGAAATCGGCCAGATCGGTACGCAATTCGACGGCCCTGGCCACATCGGAGTTCATACCTCAAAAGGCAACATGATGTACAACGGCCGGCCAACCGAGAAGTGCTATAACCGAGGCGCCGGTGGTCGTGTGCTGGGTATGGGTGATTGCGGTGTGGAACATGTTGCACAAAAAGCCTTCATCTGCCGTGGCGTGTTGATTGATGCCATGACCTTTAAAGGCGGCGGCAAGCCGTTGCCTATTCCGCAAAAGGCCGGTGATCCAGGCATTGTTACCGCTAAGGACATGATGGACATCATCAAGGCTGAAGGCATAGCCGAACCCGGTGAGGGCGATTGTGTCTTTATCCACACCGGCCATGGCAATCTGTGGGGTGTTGGCGACTGGGACAAACTGTCCGCCGATGACCAAGCCGCGCGCCGCAAGACCTTTACTTCGGGTGAACCTGGCTATGGCATCAGCGCTTGCCAATACATGGCCAGCAAGAAGATCATCCTGACCGGTGGTGATACGTCGGCAAACGATGCCCAGCCCGGTGGTGAAGAAGATGGTTATGCGGTTCCGTGCCATACCGAGATGCAGACGCGTCGCGGTATTTGGAATCTGGAAAATATGGACTTAACCGTACTCTCGAAAGAGAAAGTATACGAGTTTCTGTTCGTCTGGTCGCCTTTGAAGATTAAAGGCGGCACCGGTTCCCCCGGCAATCCGGTCGCGATCTGGTAGGCTCGAACTAGTCGCAAGGCAGTAGACCAACGGGCGAGGGTGACCTCGCCCGTTTTTATTTTTGATCGAACAACGAGGTAGTCAAGATGGATTTAAACGCACGTGGCTTACGCGTCATCATCACAGCGGGCGCCGGCGGCATCGGCAAAGTTACCGCGGAAACTTTTCTTAGCAACGGCGCGAAAGTCTTTATCAGCGACGTGGACGACGCAGCGCTCGCTGCCATGGCAAAAGCTCATCCCGCACTGGGCACGATCCGCGCAGACGTAGCCGACGTGGCGCAAGTGGATCGCATGTTCGATGCGGCGCTGAAATTTTTGGGCGGCCTGGATGTGATGATCAACAACGCCGGCATCGCAGGGCCCACGGCAAAAGTCGAAGACGTGACGCCGGACGATTGGGATCGCTGCATCGCCGTCAATCTAAACGGCACGTTTTATTGCACCCGCCGCGCCGTGCCTGCGCTCAAAGCAGCGGGTGGCGGATCTATCGTCAATCTTTCCTCTTCGGCTGGGCGCTTGGGTTTTCCCATGCGTACGCCCTATTCGTCGGCGAAGTTTGCCTTGGTCGGCCTTACAGAAAGCCTCGCCATCGAACTCGGGCCGGACAATATTCGCGTCAACTGCATACAGCCGGGCATCGTCAAGGGCGATCGTATCAATCGCGTGATCGACGCCAAGGCCAAAGCATTAGGCATGAGTTTTGAGGCGTATCAGGAACGCTTGCTGTCGCGCGTCTCAATGCGTCGCATGGTTACTGCTCAAGACATTGCGCATACGATTTTATTTTTATGTTCCGACCTCGGCAAGAATATCTCTGGCCAGAGCGTACCCGTATGCGGAAACATTGAAACCCTCACGCCCTAGTTAAAATCTCCCTAGCTGGGAGACCATGGAGATGCGGTTTCCCGGATATCTCTCGGAAGCCCTGGTCTTTTAATTGGCGCTCAGCTTCCGCCCTGTGGTTTTCGGAATAACACGCCTTGTGCCATGTTTCCCCCAATGTTGGGGAATTTCACCCAAAGAACAGGGGGAAATCCCCCAGTTTTGGGTATGACTCTTAGGATTTCTTTTATTCAGCGGGTCTGTTCGTCGAAATAATTTTTGGGTTGTTCGAATTAAATAGGTTGCTTCCTTTTTTTGTTAATTCAGAAATAAGCGTATACAAACAATAATTAATATCGGCTTAACGCGATATATTGGCCGTGCTCGTTCACTTCATTGTTATGCATATGAATCAATTCCACAGCTAAATTGAATTATTGGCCCGGTATTTGCGTTGATGTTTGTCGTGTGAGATTAATACACAACCAATGACCCAATCAACCCGAGGGAGAGTATCAAATGGATATGAAATCAGTATTTGCAGCGATGTTCGGCGCAGCACTACTTGCAACCGCGATGACAGAAGCCAGCGCAGCCGGGATTCGCGTGAAGTGCGACCGCAGTGCCACGCGCTCTAAGATCTCGGTCGACGGCGACGGCCTTGCGACCGGTAGTTACCGGGCGCTGGTAATTTCTGGTGCCAATTCCAAAACTTCGGCCGCAAGGCCAACGGTGGGCGACGAAGCAGAGTTTGATTTTGACAGCAATCCCGCTGATATCGCAGCCGGTGCAACGGCTATTCCGCGCACCTTCATCCAAGGCACCGTTACTGGCAAGATTCTCAACGCCCGCGGTTCCGTGGTGGCGAGTGATACGGTTGCATGCCGCGTTAAGTAAAATTTTTACGGTCGTAGAGCAAGTAAAGATGATGGCTTGATCTACGGGCACTGGCCGCGGCGAGTCTTACCAGCCTGGATTCGTCGCGGTTTTTTTAAGGAATATCATGGGCATCCGAGCATACTTGATTCCGCCTGGCATCATTGCTGCGCTGGCGATGGTGTTATGCGCTTTTAATGTGTTCGAGCCGTTGCAAACGCTAACAGCGGCGGGCGTGGCTCAAGCACGGGTCGATACTCGAGTAGCGCGTCCGGTGGGGCGAAGCACGACGCCTAGTGTGGTGACAATGCAAGCGCGTGCAGAGCCGAGGGCAGCGGTGGATCAAGTTAGAGCGTTCCCCGTTCGTGCCGATCTTCCCGCTACAAATGTTGCAATACTGTCTCCCGTTCCTGTAACGAGTGTTATGCCCGCGCAACGACCTATCTCGACAGAAGCAAACTTACCCGAAAGCAATGATGTGGAAGTGTTGCTCGGCGATGTGGAAGAGGGCAGTAGTGAGGGGAATGTCAGCGCGGAAGAAAGTTATGTGGTTCCCCCTACGCTTACGCCGCAAGCGACCCCATTGGAAGCACAGGCAGAACTCGCGGGTGATCAGCTAGACCTAGCGGTGGCAGATCAAGAAATTGCTAAGTGAAGCGAAAAAGCAATATCCCGGCTGTGACCTAATCGGGGAGCGGCTTCCCAGGCTTATGCCTTTGCACGCCGCATGGATATTACCTCCTGGCGAAGCTGTACTAACGATGGGACGTTTGCGTAATCGTCTCGCTTGCCGTTTGATAATAGCTGATCGTTTTTTGCGTCAGATTTTTTTCCTCGGCGCCGGAGGCAATTGCGACACCGCTTTTTGCACTGACAACGCGAACCTTGCGTTTGGGACCGAGCTCGACAATTTTTTCGTTTTCCATATAACCGACGGTAAGATAGTTCGCCATAAACGCGCGCTGATTTAAGCGGCCTTCGCTCAGAATATCGTGACCAAAAAATTTCGAGCGATAGCTAAAGTTAAGCAGGCTAAGCACTGTTGGTGCAACGTCGATTTGCGAGGCGACGTAATCAATCTGCGCTGGCTTGATCCATTTCGGCGCGTAGATGATCATCGGGATGTGATAATTTTCCGGCGGTAAATCCATACGGCCGCGTCCGTGGGAAGTGTGGTCGGCGATAAAAATAAACACGGTGTCGTCGAACCAGCTATGACTCTTTGCCTCGCGAATGAATTGCCCCACGGCCCAGTCGGCGTATTTTGCGGCGCCCTCGCGGCTTTGTCCCGGCGGGATATCGATGCGCTTGGCGGGGTAGGTGAAGGGGCGGTGATTGGATGTAGTCATGACGTGGGCGAATACTTTCTTTCCGGCCGCGGTGCGTGCGTCCAGTTCCCGAATCGCTTGACGAAAAATATCTTCGTCGGCAACGCCCCATACGTTTTCGTGGGTGATGTCCTTGGCCGCAAGCGCGGTACGGTCGATGACCTCATAGTCGTTACCGGAAAAGAAATCGCGCATGTTGTCGAAATAACTATAGCCTCCGTAAAGATACAGTGCGTCGTAACCCTGATCGCGCAACACGCCGCCGAAAGTCGCCATGCCTTTGTTGTTATGCCGCATCAATACGGAATGGCCGGGGGTGGGCGGCAATGACAGCGTCAATGCTTCTAGGCCGCGCACCGTGCGTAAGCCCGTGGCGTATATCTGAGTGAAGAACAATCCTTCCTTGGCGAGCTGATCTAGGCTCGGGGACAGGCCGCGTGTGTCGCCGAGTGCGCCGACAAAATCCGCGCCGTGACTCTCCATCGAAACTAGCACTACGTTCAATTTGTTTTGTTTGCCAAGTGCGACGACGTCGTGCTCGATAGGAAGCTTGGCATTAGTAAAGGTTGCAGTTGATTTCGCTGCCGAGAATTCGCCTTGCAATGTAATCGTAGCCAGTGCTTTCGGAATGACGGCATAGTAGGATGCGTAGTCCAAATCGTTAGCGCGAAACGCGTGCATGAAATCATAGTAGCCATTGCCTGAAAGCTCATGACCCGAAGGTTCGGCAATGAAATCACGTAATCGCTCGTCGACTACCGTGAAGGAAGCAATCGGTAGCGCAATGATCGCACCTGCTGTCGTCACGCGCCTGAGCAAGCTGCCGCCATCGCCGGCGGAAAGCGCGTAGAACCGCTTATGCACCGCTAAAAAAACCAACGTCACCGCCACGCCGATCGCGAGGAAAAGTTTCCCCAACGGGTACGACTCACGAATATTTCCCAGGACTTCGCGCGAGTAAATGAGATAGTCAACGGCGATAAAATTAAAGCGTGACGTAAATTCATTCCAGAATAACGCTTCCGTGACGACTACAAACGCCATGCCTACCAGCGCGAACAGGAACAGCAGCGAAGATATGGCGCCATGAATGCGTCGCCCACGCGGGCTGTTTGGAACCAAAAACGCCAGCAGTGCAAACGGGATGAGCAGAAAACTTGCGGCTATCAGATCCAACAGAAAACCGACGGCGAATATAGCCAACCATTCCGACAGCGGATGGGTTGCGCTACCCGTTTCAAAAATAGACAGGCCGATACGAGTCAAGGTGTTGACGAGCACAAAGACCAGTACAAGCCACCAGAATGATCGGAATCTAGGGGACAGAAAATGTGGCGAGTGTTTCTTCAAATCTCAACATCCTTACTGGAAAATGGCGTGTCGCGCAGACGGCAAAACCATGCCATGACGCACTATACGCTGCAATGGTATGCGGCAGAATATCAGCCAGAACCTTAAGGCGAGATTAAGATCGCACATCGCACGACTCGAGGTATTCTTGGTGCGCAGTGACGCCGCGTCATTTAGAATAGCGGATTAGTTTAAACGGAGTTAGGACATGGAAAAAATCGCTATCGTCGGTGCGGGCCTGGTTGGGCGCGCCTGGGCCATCGTTTTCGCGCGCGCCGGATATCCGGTAACGCTGTACGACTCGAATCCGGAGACCGTCGCCAAGTCGCTTGAAACCGTCGAAGCGAGTTTGCAGGACTTGCAGGAATTCGGCTTGATCGGCGAATCGCCCAGCGCGATCCGCGCGCGAATGACGGCAGCGACGTCCCTGAAAGAAGTGCTCGATGGCGCCACTTACGTGCAAGAAAGCACGCTGGAAAACGTCGACATCAAGAAGCAGATTTTCGCCGACATGGACGCCATTGCCGCGCCGAATACCATCTTAGCCAGCTCCACCTCGACATTCATGACATCGGCGTTCGCGACGGAGGTCAAAGGCCGGCATCGTTGCCTGGTCGCCCATCCGGTGAACCCGCCTTATCTCATTCCGCTGGTGGAAGTCTCGCCCGCTCCTTTCACGGCGCCGGAAGTCGCGCAGCGCACCTACGATTTGATGGGCAAGGTCGGCCAGAAGCCGATCTTCATGAAGAAAGAAGCGCAGGGTTTCATTCTCAATCGGCTGCAATGGAAGCTGATGGCCGAGGCCTATCGTCTGGTAGACGACGGCTATATAGGCGTTGAGGATTTGGACAAGTGTCTCAAAGATGGCCTGGGTTTGCGCTGGGCCTTCATCGGGCCGTTTGAAGTGGGCGATCTCAATGCGCCCGGCGGAGTTGCCGATTATTCGCGCCGCTTCGGCCCGATGATTTACGAAATGGATGCGTCGGAAATGTCGAAAGCACGCAAGTGGAGCGAAGAGTTGCTCAGCCAAATAGACAAGGAACGCCGCGAACAATTGCCGCTCAGCGAACTCGGCGCTCGCTCGAAATGGCGCGACCGACGCTTGATGGCGCTGATGGCGCACAAGCAAGCGATGGAGAAGCAAGATAATAAGTAAGCGAAATTAACCTCGCCACGAGGCAAGCGCCGCGCGGCGTTGCAAGCATGTGCCGCCAAGAGCAAGGCTGGATGCGGATCGTGGCGAGGGTTCTTGAGTGTCATTCTGACCCCGGACTTGATCCGAGGGAAGAATCTGTTTTTCTCGGTAAATTTACCAGATGTAAAAGCAGATTCTTCGTCGCGGAGTTTACCCTTGAGCGTAGCGAAGGGCTCCTCAGAATGGCAGAGTCGTTTGGCAACACGCGAATGTTATATGAAAGGTTGATATGAAGAATTGTTTGTGGCTCATCGTTTCATTCGCCTTGGTCGCTTCTACCCGGGGACGCCCTTGCTCGACGCCTTTTCCGCCGGACGAACCCGCCGAACCGCGAACCTCGTTCCGCATGACATCGCCGGGCGCATCCAGCAGCAGATCATCGAGGGGGCCCTGAAGCCGGGCGAGCGCCTGCCCTCCCAGCGCACCCTTTCGGAGACATTCGGCATCAGCCGCGCCTCGTTGCGCGAAGCCCTTTCGGTGCTCGAAACACTCGGGCTCATCGACATCAAGGCCGGACTCGGCGTGTTCGTCTGCGACCAGCAGGCGCGCGGCCCCCTCTGGCGGTTTGCCGAGGCGGCGTCGGCGCGCGACGTCTACGAGGCTCGCCTTGCGCTCGAGGGCACCGCCACCGGGCTGGCCGCGGCGCGGATGGACGAAGCCGAGCTTGCGACCTTGCGGACCCTCGTCGACGAAATGGCGCAGGCGCATCGTCGCTCGGACATCGTCGCCATGGCCGTGGCGGACGCCGCCTTCCATGACGCTCTGGTCGAGGCAGCGCGGAACCCGCTGATCGCATCGATGTACCGGTCGGCCCGGGACCTGATGGTGGAGACCCAGCGCGCGCCGA
>JBDSJK010000286.1:0-4595 GCA_039917535.1 Burkholderiales bacterium | reverse complement strand
CCTGGCCGATATCCTGCTGCATCGCTTGCACGTACCGTGGTTTGGCATGCCCATTGCGGCGGCAAAGCACGGTGTGCAATGTGCGCGTTTGGCTATGAACGCGGGCTGTGACGAGGAAACGGTACTCGCGTGTTTGTTACACGACGTGGGACTCGCGGTGAACCGACCCGATCACGGCTGGTGGGACGCATACTTGGTTGAACCCTATGTATCAGAGCGGGTATCCTGGGCGATTCGCTATCACCAGGCGTTACGCTGCTTCGCCGATCCCTCGGTCGGCTACGCTTATCCCGAAATGTACTGTCCTAGCCTAAACTTGATCTGACAGACGGTTGCTGATTTCCGGCTGATGCGGTCGTGGCATCGTATAGCCAACGGATCCCATCAAGGACTGACTCGGCGGCCGCAGCGCATTGAGAGACTGCGTCAATCATGCGTACAAAAAGTTCTCCTGAATGTGTGTTACCGAACATATTCACGTTCTCCACGCGCGTAACATAGCCGGTGATATGGGTTGAAGCCAGGCGGACAAAGTTTCCAATACCTTGCCCCCGAACTTTCACCTGAATCAGTCGCTGGAATCCAGCGTCTTTCTGTTTCGGGCCGGTATTCGCTTCAGCATGGCCCACGATGGAAGTACCGCAATCTAGCAAGCCGGTCAGAATCAGACCGGCATTTTCGGATTTTCCTATGTCACTTAAAGGACCATTATTATGAAACGCTCGATTATTTCGATATTAGTAGTAGGACTGTGTGCCGGTACTGCAATGGCAGCCTTAGCCCAGAATGTCACGGCTGGCGACAAGCCGGGCGAAGCTTCCCAAGGCATGGCCCCAGATCAAAAAGGGATCACCCCCCCGAGCAAGGGCGACCAGGCTACGAGTCCGAAAACAAGCAAGCACGACAAGGGCGACGCCGCCTTTAAAAAAGCCGACAAGGACAACGACGGCACGCTGGACAAAGCAGAAGCTAAGGCGATGCCGAATGTAGCCAAGAACTTCAACGCCATCGACACGGACAAAGACGGCACGGTGTCTTTGGACGAGATCCACACCTTTATGAAGGCTCGAAGCAAAGCCGTCATGAACTAGGTTTGACGATGCCCGATCCGTGGTAATAGAGACCAGGCTCGCATTATTTTTAGTCATAAATTAATTCTAAAATAATGCGAGCCGGAACCTCTGATTCTTGCTTTGATTCCCTTTCTTTGAGTCCCCTTTGATTCAAAATGAATCGCGTCGCGTCAGGGCTGCCGCAGGTTACTCAAACGATCCCAGCCAGTCGGCAGAAGGGGTTATCGCTTTTCCGCCTGACCGCGCTAATAAAGCTTCAAACCGGTTGGGAGCCTAGCCGTTGGAGTAATTGCCAACAAGCGTAAAAGGCGATCATCGGCAAGTTGGCGCAGTCGGGACGCATTATGTTTTTTCCACGCCGGATCAGTTGATGGTGGATTTTATGGAAGATATTGCGAGGTGGAATCGTGAAGACGGTCGTACTTGAAGTTCGTTCGCTTGACGCTACGTTGGCCGACGCGGCACGAGCGATGAAGTCGCGTCGGGCCGATCGCGAGGCACGCATAAGCTTCGCCACACCAGAGTTGCTTTAGCAAGTGCTCACCGCTTAGCGATGGGAACTCCTTAAAGCTATTTGTGGCGCTGGGCCAATGTCGATCCGAGAGGCCGCGCGCCGCGTTGGCCGCGATGTGAAGGCCGTGCACGGAGACGTCACTGCATTACTAAACGCCGGTGTGCTCCAACGCACTGGCGATGGCAGTATCGAATTCCCGTTTGATGCGGTGAAGGTGGAGTTTGTCCTTCAGGCGGCCTAAACAACCGCTTCTAATACGGATTTGTTACCCTCGCACTGCCGTTGTCGGTCAATTTCCGACGTTCTATCTGCGTTAAAGTAATTGACTTGCGAACGTTCACAAATTGGAGAAAAGAGAATGACGCTGCGGACGCGGTTTTAGTCGATGCGGCGCTTTCACCGCTGTTCGTTGGGTTTCTCTTCGAGCAGCAGCCAACCTACGCTTTGCCCACGCTACGCTTGCTGAGTAAACATGCGGCAGGGTTGGCAGTTTGCGGCCTGGCAGAGTACCCCGATTCCGGCGTGACGCGGTGTGTGGCGCGGATGTTAGGATGGTTTTATAATGGTTCCATTACGGTACCAACCGAATGCTATGACTACCCTGACGCTCAAAAATATCCCTGAATCTTTACATCAAGATCTCAAGCGCGCAGCCGAGCGCAACCACCGCAGCCTGAATCGCGAGATTTTGCTGCGACTGGAAACCCAGTTACGCGAAGAACGCCAACCGGCTGCGGACACGCTCGCTAAAATTCGCGATCTCCAACGTCGCTTGCCACGCGTGGACCATCGCTTGGTGAAAGAATTCAAAGGCCAAGGCCGTCCGTGATCGTAGTGGATAGCAATATCCTCGTCTACCTGTGGTTACCGGGTATGGCAACGGAAACCGCGCAAATGGTATTGCAGCAAGACGATAACTGGCACGTGCCAATTTTGTGGCGCTCTGAGCTTCGCAATGTTTTGGTGGGCTACTTGCGCCGCGGCGCACTCGATTTCGAGGCGGTTGAAACTGTGATGCAGTCGATGGAAGAAACACTCAAGCCTAACGAACATTTGGTCCAGTCAACATCGGTTTTAGCACTGGCCCGCGCTAGCAATTGCTCGGCCTATGACTGTGAGTTTGTGGCTTTGGCGGAAGCGTTATCTGTGCCGCTGGTTACAGAAGACAAAGTGATTCTGAAGGCATTTCCGAAGCGGGCACGGACAATGAAAGATTTTCTCACGGCAAACTAATGGCTCGAGAGATCGAGACTGGTTACGTTTTTTCTATACCGAACCCGTTTCGGGCGGATTTTATGGCAGATATTGCGAGGTGGAATGATGAACATGGCCGTGCTTGAGGTTCGTTCGCTTCCTAATATGCTTGCCCACGCTACGCTTGCTCAAACGATCCCCACCATTCGGCGGAATGGCGCTATCGCTTTTCGTCCCCACCGCGCTGGTTCACAACACGATACAATGACGAGCAGACTTTTTCCGCAGCCTCGTTGCGTTCTTAACGATGCGAAATCGACTATTAAGATGCATGTTACTGGCGTGGCGCCACTTAGCTAAATCGCTTGGCGTGAATGGAAAGTTGTTGCCTGATCGCGTCCTGCTTGTACTATTTGCATTCATCGCGCCGTTTGTGCACGCGGCTGATCTAGAGTTCGAAGGAACTCCTTCGGTGAGGATTTACGTGTCCGACGGAGTCGCTCATACTGAATCTGTATCGCCTGAGCGCGCCCTTGAGTTCGCGGTTAAGATTGTACGCACGGACAGTGGTTACTTGTGGGCCAGTCGAGACAATATTCCGATGGTGAAGCAAGAGGCAGGGGCGTATATAACGTACAGCGCAACCAATTGCGCGGGCTACGTGCGGGTCGTGAGCCCCGCCGGACGAAGGGCGCTGCAATCGCTGGAGCCAGAACAGCAAAAAAACGAATTCGTCTACTTAGAACACCTGGTAAATCTACTGGGATCAATCACCTACTTCGGAAAATGACCAACTTCAGGTGAAGCTGTTCGGCCCGATTCGATTGGCCTGAGCGTTTGCTTCGAGGCTCATCTAATATCGCATTTGCCATAGGATTGTGACGGCGTGAGCTTTCCGGACAATATTGCATTTCGGCTATGAACCGCCTCCCCTGACAATGTGATCGTGGTAACCATAACGTTACCAGATCCAGTAATCTCGACGAATGTGACGCCACTGTTTTTTCCAAAGTGGTTCCCCATCATTTGCACCTCAGACGACCCAGCGTTCCCAATGATATATGCCTTCTTCGTTCCTGGATCGGAAACAAAGCGCAATTTCATTGGTGGGGTTTCCTTCGCCAGCCCTTTGGGCGAGGCCGCAAGTGGAAATTGGCATGTGTAACTCGTCGTCTCAGCGTAGCAAATCGAACAGGAAAGAATGGTGGTGAGGCAGATCAATGAAAGGCGCATTTTTTTCCTAATAAATGACTACAGCGAGGGTAGTGCCGGATGTTTTGTAAGATTCTAGATGGAATGTAAGCGCGGCCAAAGTGAAAGCCAAGCATGGTCTGGGGAAAGATTCGGTTGACGTTGAAAATATCGAAAGGAGATACATGAAGGTCGTCGTATGCCAATGCCGTTTCATGGCGCGATTTCGCCAATGATCGGTCCAAATATATCGGCGTTAGTCCCGCAGTAAAGTTACCCTGGTGTTACCCCAGTTTAACGATTCGATTACTATGGAATGCAAATCGTTGATTATTGGTGCTGATGAGAGGAGTCGAACCTCCGACCTACTGATTACGAATCACAATTTAGAATAAACAGGCAACAACCTGCATCAATTAAACTATAGCGTTATCAATCATTTACGGGCATACACTTGTTGTCGGTTGCTGTGGATAACTACCCGTTTAGACTACGTGTTGTACTACAATTTGTACTATTTTTTTACGTAGGATTCAGATGGCTTCGATCAGCGCCTTGGCTAACGCCGCGCGGAGTTTGATATTCGCCGTCCTCAGATGCATGTCTTCGGATAGACCGGCATC
>JBDSJK010000285.1:0-5334 GCA_039917535.1 Burkholderiales bacterium | reverse complement strand
ATTCCACCACGACAAACACTTTGCGTAAAATATCGCCGTGCAGATGGCGGATAGGGTTATGGCCCGATGCGACGACCTTTCCACCGTAACCATAAATGATCTTGCCAGCCTTGACGCTGTAGTCCTTATATTGCTCTTCTTTGCCCGGAATGAGCGTCATGACGTTAAGAGCGTAAACCATGAACGATGATACTATTTATATAATTAGCAATTATGCCATACCGCAGGCGCGGCCATCGCGAAACCCACTCACTCGGAGCCTAATATGACTACCCAAAACACGCAGATTCTACTCGCCAGCCGCCCCGAAGGCTGGGTGACAGAAAGCAATTTCAACATCGTAAAGACGCCGCTGCCCAGCCCGAAGGAGGGCGAGATTTTGCTGAAGGTTCATTACATGTCGCTTGACCCGTACATGCGCGGCCGAATGAACGCGGTGAAGTCTTACACTAAATATCAAGAACTCAATGAAGTGATGGGCGGCGGTACCGTGTGCGAAGTGATGGAATCGAAGCATGCGAAATTTAAAGCCGGCGATTTCGTCAGTTCCATGTCCGGCTGGCAGCAATACGCCATCAGCAACGGCGAAGGCATTATGAAGGTCGACCCCACGCTCGCGCCGCTTTCCTATTACCTCGGCGTCCTCGGCATGCCCGGCGCGACCGCGTGGATCGGCCTCAATGACATCATGGAGCCGAAAGCGGGCGAGACCATCGCCGTGTCCGCCGCATCGGGCGCGGTCGGCAGCGTGGTGGGACAGTTGGCAAAAGCCAAGGGCTGCCGCGTCGTCGGCATCGCGGGCGGCAAAGCGAAATGCGATTACGTCGTGAATGAACTCGGCTTCGATGTCTGCGTCGATTACAAAGCAGGGAAACTGAAAGACGATCTCAGAGCCGCCACGCCCGACGGCGTCGACGCTTATTTCGAAAACGTCGGCGGTGAAGTGATGGATGCTGTTTTAACGCGACTCAATGCGTTTTCGCGCATCGCCCTATGCGGCCTGATCGCCGAATACAACGACGTCGAACCGCGCGGTATACGCTATGTGCGATCGTTCTTGGTGAATCGCGTCAAGCTGCAAGGATTCATCGTCACCGAACATTTGGCTCGTTGGCCGGTGGCCTTCGCAGAAATCGGCGGACTCATCAAGTCGGGCAAAATGAAATATCACGAGAGCGTCGCCGAAGGTATTGAGAACGCGCCCAAGGCTTTCATCGGCATGCTGAAGGGTGAAAATTTTGGCAAGCAGTTGGTGAAAGTCGTTTAGCAGATTGCAGAATAGCTCTTTCCCACGTCATTCTGAGCGAAACGAAGAATCCGCTGTGGTCGGTAAACCAACCTGTTGCAAAAGCAGACTCTTCGCTATACCGGCTTGGCTACTCAGATTTAGGCTCTTCGCATGTACTTAAGGCACATAAAAAATGCCCCGAGAGTTGCCTCTCGGGGCATAACCTTTACCTAAAGGGAACCTTTAAAGTAAAGGAGGAGGAGCCTTATACAATAAAATCTTACTTCTTAGCGGACTTTACTGCAGTGTTCGTGGCGTTCGTAGCGGCCTTCACATTCGCATCGGCGAACGAGGCGACTTGCTTGGTTGCCTTGGTGATGCTGTCGATGGCTGCGGTCGTTGCGGTCATGCTGGACTTGAATGCGGCGAATGCGACATCAGTACCGGCGGGTGCGGATTTCACCGCTTTATCCAGCGCCACGGTCATGTTTTTGCTGATCTCGGCCAGTTGATTTTCCACCAATGAGGAAAACTCAGACTGGGTGTGCTGGGCAACTTCGTACACGGCCTTGGAATAATCGGTCCATTTGTCGGTGCCGGCTTCGGCAAACTTGCCGCGTAACGCGGTCAGGTCTTGCACGTCGCGAACTTCGCTCAGCGCATTGCTGTTCTTAGCGGCTTCGCTCAGGGCGTCGCGGCCAACGGCCAACTGCAGGCCCAGCAAACGCTCGGTCGCATCGAAAGTAACTTTGGCAAATTTCAGAGCTGCGTCAACATTAGATTTATTGAAGTCTGCAAACTGCTCGGGGGCGATAAACATGTATTACTCCTTAAAAAAATATATTCGGAACTATCCGCGCCTGCAGAGCAATATTGCACTGCAACAATTCGAATTATGGGGATGCTCACCGCCCTTGTCAAGCTTTTTTTGTTGCAATGCAATATTATTTTTCTTTCAATATTTTTCGCCCCGTACTGAATCAGTTCAATACGTTAGCGAGAATTATCCCACTAATGATACAATTAGTATGTAAATTTTTGTGTCTTGCACAATTCTTTTGTAGGAGCGGCGATGCCTGAAGCTAAGCGTGTAATCAAAAAATATCCCAATCGCCGTCTCTACGACACGGACAAGAGCACCTACATCACCCTAAGCGAGGTTAAAGATTTAGTGCTTAGCAACGTTGTCTTTGAAGTGTTGGATGCGAAATCCAACGAAGAAATCACCCGCAGCATTCTGCTCCAAATCATTCTCGAGGAAGAAACCGGTGGTGAACCGATTTTCAAAAGCGAAATGTTGGCGCACATGATTCGCTGTTATGGCAACGCGATGCAGGGCGTGATGGGAACATTTCTGGAGCGCGGCATTCACTCTTTCATCGACGTACAGCACAAGCTGCAAGAACAGGCTCGCTCGGTGTACGGCAGCTCCGCCACGCTGAGCCCCGATATTTGGGCGCAATTCTTCAAGGCTCAGGGGCCGATCATGCAGGGCATGATGGGCAATTACCTGGAGCAAAGCGCCAACATGTTTTTAGACATGCAAACGAAAATGCAGCAGCAAGCAAAGATTTTTGGCGACTTCACCCCGTTTGTGCCGCGCGCGGATACTAAGGCCGCAGCGAGTAACGACGCTCCGGAAGCGCCGCCGGGTGCCGGGAAGCCGCGTAAGCCATCCTCACGGTAAGCGGGCGGTATGGCAAAATTTTCGGACGGCGGCGCTGCCCCGCAAGTCGGCTTTGTTTCTCTCGGCTGCCCCAAGGCGCTGGTTGATTCCGAGCAAATCCTCACACAATTGCGAGCTGAAGGTTATTTGACCGTCGGTTCTTATGCCGATGCGGACTTGGTCATCGTCAACACCTGCGGCTTCATCGATTCCGCCGTGGAAGAATCCCTAGAGGCTATCGGCGAAGCGCTCACGGAAAACGGCAGAGTCATCGTCACCGGTTGTCTAGGCGCCAAAGGCAATGTTGTTCAGGAAAGGCATCCCAAAGTGCTCGCCGTCACGGGGCCGCACGCTAAAGATGAAGTCATGCGCCACGTCCACGCGCATTTGCCTAAGCCTCATGATCCGTTTGTTGATCTCGTTCCCAAACAGGGTATCAAGCTCACGCCCAAGCATTACGCCTATCTGAAGATTTCCGAAGGCTGTAACCATCGTTGCACGTTTTGCATTATCCCCTCCCTACGCGGCGATTTGGTCAGCCGTCCAATAGGCGACGTGATGCAAGAGGCAGAAAATTTGGTCAAGGCGGGCGTCAAGGAATTGCTGGTGATATCTCAAGATACCAGCGCCTACGGTGTCGACATCAAATACCGCACCGGCTTTTGGGGCGGGCGGCCGGTGAAGACGCGCTTGACGGAACTGACGCAAGCGTTAGCCGAGCTCGGGGTTTGGGTGCGGCTGCATTATGTGTATCCTTATCCCCATGTGGACGAAGTTATTCCGTTGATGGCCGAGGGCAAGGTGCTGCCTTATTTGGATATTCCGTTCCAGCACGCGAATCGTCGCATTTTAAAGCTTATGAAGCGACCCGCCGACGCGGAAAACACGTTGGCGCGCATCCAAGCATGGCGTAAGATTTGCCCTGATCTCGCGCTCCGCAGCACGTTCATCGTGGGTTTTCCTGGCGAAACCGATGCGGAGTTTGAGGAATTGATTGAGTTTCTTGAGGAGGCTCAGCTTGATCGTGTGGGCTGCTTTACCTATTCGCCAGTCGAAGGCGCAAAAGCAAATAATTTGCCCGATGCGGTGCCGGCAGAAGTTAAAGAAGAACGCCGTGGGCGCTTAATGCAGGTCCAGGAAGAGATCAGCAGAACGCGGCTGCAAGCCAAGCGGGGTGTGGTTCTTCAGGTATTGGTCGATAGCGTCGACAGCAAAGCTGCAGTGGCGCGCAGCGCGGCGGAGGCGCCAGAAATTGACGGGGTCGTATACATCAAAAAGAGCAGGGGCGGTAAAGCAGACCTCAAGCAGGGGGAGTTCTTACAAGTGAAAGTGACCGGCGCAGATGCCCATGATTTGTGGGCAGAGCCGGTGACGCAATGATTAGCTGACCAATGGAGAAAATGATGAATGGACGTGAAGTAGTAGTGCTAAGCGGTGTACGCACCGCGATTGGGGGATACGGCGGCGGTTTGAAGGATTTCGCCCCGACAGAATTAGCGGCACGCGTGGTGCGCGAGGCCGTGAGCCGAGCTAAAGTGGACGCGGACGAAGTAGGCCATTTGATGTTCGGTAATGTGATCCATACCGAAGCGAAGGACATGTACCTATCTCGCGTGGCCTGTCTCAACGGCGGTTTGGCCCAGAGCACCGGTGCGCTCACCGTGAATCGCCTTTGCGGCAGTGGGCTGCAGGCCATTATCAGCGCAGCGCAAACCATCATACTCGGCGATACGGACTGCGCCGTTGGTGGCGGTGCAGAATCCATGAGCCGCGCCGGCTACCTGCTCCCCAATATGCGCTGGGGCCAGCGCATGGGCGACGGTGGCACGGTAGACATGATGGTCGGCGCATTAACCGATCCGTTTGATACGGTACACATGGGCATTACGGCGGAAAACGTTGCCGCGAAATGGAACATTTCCCGCGAAACGCAAGACGCCTTTGCGGTTGAAAGCCATAAACGCGCCATCAACGCGATCCAAAAAGGTTACTTTAAAGACCAAATCCTGCCCATAGAAATCAAATCGAAAAAGGGCAGTACCATGGTGGACACGGATGAGCACCCGCGCGCCGATGCAAGCATGGAAGGCATGGCCAAGCTACGTGCCGTGTTCCAAAAAGAGGGTTCCGTGACGGCGGGCAACGCGTCCGGCATTAACGACGGTGCGGCAGCAATCGTCATGATGGAAAAAAACGTGGCCGAGAAACGCGGGCTCAAGCCCATGGCCCGGTTAGTAGCCTATGGCCATGCCGGTGTCGATCCTAAGTTCATGGGTATCGGCCCCGTAATCGCCGTGCAAACGGCGCTCAAGCGCGCCAACCTTAAAGTCAGTGATCTGGACGTGGTCGAATCCAATGAGGCCTTCGCAGCCCAGGCGTGCGCGGTGGCAAAAGATCTGGGTTTCGACCCCGCCAAAACCAATCCCAACGGTGGGGCGGT
>JBDSJK010000284.1:0-8486 GCA_039917535.1 Burkholderiales bacterium | reverse complement strand
CATTCACGGTCACATTGCCATTGGCGATTTCTTCTTCCATGGTGCGACGTGAGCCCAAACCGGCCAGCGCCAGCATCTTGTGCAATTTGTCGCCGGGCTCTTGTCCGTCGACCACGCGACGCGGCCGCTCGGCGACCTCGCCAAATTGCGTGCGCCGCCGACGCATGGGGCGATCAAGCTTCATGGGCTAGGGCCGGAGATTCCAGCGCAAGGGAATTTTGAAAGTCTTCTAATGGCGGTAATTCATCTAAGGAACGCAAATTGAGATCGTCCAAAAAATTTCCCGTGGTTGCGTACAGCGCCGGTCGCCCGGGCACTTCTTTTTGACCGATGACATCGATCCAACCGCGTGCTTCTAGGGTCTTAAGAATCTGGCTCGACACGTTCACGCCGCGTATCTCCTCGATATCGCCACGGGTGACGGGTTGCTTGTAGGCAATAATGGCCAATGTTTCCAGCACAGCACGAGAATAGCGCGGTGGCTTTTCAGGGCTCAGGCGATCCAGATATTTTTGATATTCCGGTCGCGCTTGAAAACGCCAGCCACTCGCCACCTGTACTAATTCCACGCCACGATTTTGCCAATCGGCTTTGAGCTCGTCCAATACCGAACGAATCGAGTCATGGGTGATATCTTCATCAAATAATTTTTTCAGGTCGGCCACCGTTAGCGGCTCTTGAGCCGTCAACAGCGCCGTCTCCAGCACCAGCTTCATTGCGGAATTTTCGTTTAAGGCATTCATATTAGTCCCACGCGTTTCACATAGATCGGCGCGTAGGGTTCGCTTTGCGTAATCATGACAAGATTTTCTTTGCCGAGCTCCAAGATCGCGAGGAAGCTGACAACCAGTTCCGGAACACCGGCGAGGGGATTAAACAACTCAGTGAATTCGACGTAAGTCCTTTGCGCTAATCGTCTTAAGATGCGCGTCATATGTTCGCGCACCGATAGCACGTCGCGCTTGACTTTGTGATGACGCTGCAAGCGGGCGCGGGTCAACAAACCCAGCCAGGCATTGCGCAAATCGTCGCCGTTTATATAGGGAATACGCTGGACAAGGGCATGCTCAATCCACACTTCCACCACAGAAAAATCGCGGCCAAGCTGCGGCAAGATGTTGATGGCTTCCGCCGCTTTCTTCATCTGCTCGTATTCGATCAAGCGTCGTACCAGCTCGGCGCGCGGATCGACATCGTCACCTTTCGTAGCGATCTGCACAGGCAATAACATGCGCGATTTGATCTCGATCAATACCGCCGCCATGACCAGATATTCCGCCGCCAATTCCAACTGGGTTTTGCGCATGACTTCGACATAATCCATGTACTGTCGCGTCAGTTTCGCCATGGGAATATCGAGGACGTCGAGGGAGTGCTTGCGTATTAAGTAGAGCAGCAGGTCTAGCGGTCCCTCGAAGGTTTCGAGGAAAATCTGCAGCGCTTCCGGGGGAATATAGAGGTCCTGCGGCAGCTCCTTTAGCGTCTCACCCATCACCCGCGCCAGCGGCTCAACGTCAGGAGTAATGCTTACCACGGGTTCGTTCATGATTGAATTATATCATCCCGCTATATCGCGCCGCGCGATGTGCTTGGCGAATCGCACTCAGGCTAGCTGTACCCCAACCCCATCACATCACGCACATCGCGCATGGTTTCCTGAGCGAGCTTGCGCGCCTTCTCGCAGCCGTCAGCGATGATGTTGCGCACCAGGGTGCGATCTTCCAGATAGAGCTGGGCACGTTCGCGCAGGGGGGCGAGTTCATCAAGTACGCCTTCGATCACCGGCTGCTTGCAATCGAGGCAGCCTATACCCGCCGTGGTGCAGCCTTTATACGCCCATTCCTTGGTGGATTCGGTGGAGTAAATTTCGTGCAATTGCCACACCGGACATTTGCTCGGATCGCCGACATCGGTACGCCGAACCCGAGCGGGATCGGTCGGCATGGTGCGAATTTTCTTGGCGACACTGTCCGCATCTTCGCGCAAAGTAATCGTGTTGTTGTAGGATTTGGACATCTTCTGGCCATCGAGTCCGGGCATTTTCGAGGCCACGGTCAACAGCGCCTCGGGCTCGGCGAGGATCATCTTCCCGCCGCCTTCCAAGTAACCGAATAAGCGCTCGCGATCTATCATCGCGAGGTTTTGCGTTTCGCCGAGTAGTGCTTTTGCGGCGTCCAACGCCTCGCCATCGCCCTGCTCTTGGTACTTGGTGCGTAGCTCGTGATAAAGCCGGGCACGCTTGCCGCCGAGTTTCTTGACCGCCTCTTCGGCCTTTTGCTCAAAGCCGGGCTCGCGGCCATACAAATGATTAAAGCGCCGCGCAATTTCACGCGTCAATTCCACATGGGGAACCTGGTCCTCGCCGACCGGCACCTGGTTAGCGCGGTAGATTAGAATGTCCGCGCTCTGCAGCAAGGGATAACCCAGAAAGCCGTAGGTGCTCAAATCTTTTTCGGTGAGCTTTTCCTGTTGATCCTTGTAGGTTGGCACCCGCTCCAGCCAGCCGAGCGGCGTCATCATCGACAATAGCAAATGCAGCTCGGCATGCTCTGGCACGCGGGACTGTATGAACAAAATAGCTTGCGCGGGATCCACGCCCGAGGCCAGCCAGTCGATCACCATGTCCCACACGCTTTCCGCAATGATTTCCGGCGCATCGTAGTGCGTCGTCAGCGCGTGCCAATCGGCAACGAAAAACAAACATTGATGTTCGTGCTGCAGCTTGACCCAATTTTTCAGCACCCCGTGGTAGTGGCCGAGATGCAATGCACCCGTGGGGCGCATACCGGAAAGAACACGATCAGCGTACATGACTACTCCGAAAATCTTTAGTTAGGAATTTAAAGCGAACAAGCTGGCAATAGCATTCATGAGGCCATTGACCAACGGCCCCATGATAAAACCAAGCGCGCCAGAAATCAGCAACAGCGGAACGATAATCAAACCATAGGGCTCGAGCTTCGCGAGTAGCCTTGCGTAAGTATTGGGTAACAAGCTAACGGCGACACGTCCGCCGTCTAGCGGGGGCAGCGGGATTAGGTTAAATACCATCATGATTGCGTTAATGAAAATGCCTGCGCTGCTCATTAGACGCAGCGGCAGGGCATAGCTCGAATCTCCCATCAGCGTCGAGACTTTTGCGAGTATCGCCCACCCGACCATCATCAGAAAATTCGCGGCGGGCCCGGCGGCGGCCACCCAAAGCATATCGCGCTTAGGATTGCGTAGGGCGCCAAAATTCACTGGCACCGGCTTGGCCCAGCCAAATAAAAAACCACCCGGCAGCAACAGCATAATCAACGGCAGAATAATCGTTCCAAACAGATCAATATGCGGGATAGGGTTGAGCGTCACCCGCCCCAATAAGTAAGCCGTATTGTCGCCAAACTTGCGCGCCACATAGCCGTGGGCTGCCTCATGCACGGTGATGGCAAAAATCACCGGCAGCGCAAAGATCGCAATTTTGGGAATAATTGAACTGAAATCCATCTAAAGCGCTTGCGCGGCCCGTAAGCCTAAAGAATCCACATTACCTTTACCCATTCGCACCAAGGTCGGCTCAGCGGCACTCAGATCAATGACCGTCGTCGGCTCGGGGCTGACATAGCCACCGTCGATGACCAGGTCTACTTCATGTTCAAGGCGCTGCCTGATGTCCGCCGCGTCGCTCATAGGTTCACTTTCTCCGGGTAAAATCAAAGTAGTACTCAACAGCGGCTCATCGAGCTCCGCCAGTAAGGCTCGCACCAATGCATGGTCGGGTACGCGTAGACCGATGGTACTGCGCTTGGGATGTAACAAACGACGGGGAACTTCGCGTGATGCCTGCAAGATAAACGTATAACTTCCGGGCGTATGGGCGCGCAAAAAGCGATATTGTACGTTATCCACCTTGGCAAACTTGGCGATCTCCGATAAATCGCGGCAAACCAAGGTGAGATGATGATGATCATCGACATCCCGTATGCGCCGCAAGCGCTCCATCGCGGCTTTATCGCCAAGATGACAACCCATCGCGTAGCTCGAATCTGTCGGGTAGACAATCACACCGCCGGAACGAATAATCGCGGCCGCCTTCTGAATCAGCCGGGGTTGGGGGTTATCCGTATGAATTGAGAAAAATTGCGCCACTTACAAAACTAGGCCTGCTGCAAACCCGGTAACAGCGACCAAACCGGCGTAACGCCCGGCGGCAGCGGAGGAATTCTCCCAAGCTGCACACGGCCGCCTTGTTCGCCGTGAAAGTCCGAGCCCCGTGACGCGAGCAGTTCAAACTCTTTTGCCAGTGCCGCAAAACGAATCACTTGGTCATTGCTGTGGTTACTGGTCATCACCTCGATGCCGCGCCCGCCGAGCTCTTTGAATTCAGTCAATAAGCGCTTCATCACGTTGGGCCCGATGTCATAGCGGCCGGGATGAGCGACCACCGCAATGCCGCCGCTGCCGGTGATCCAGTTGACGGCGTCGCTCAAGCTTGCCCATTCGTGCGGAACGTAGCCCGGTTTTCCCGGCACTAAATACTTGCGAAACACGGATTTCACATCCTTCACGTGTCCCGCCGCAACGAGGTGGCGCGCAAAATGCGCCCGCCCTATCATGGCCACGTTATTATCTGCATGGCCAAGCGCGCCCTGCAATGTGCCGCCAATGCCGACCTTAGCAAGTCCCTCCGCCATCTTCTCGGCGCGTTGCAAGCGCCCCGAGCGTATGGTCTGCAGGCCGCTCTGCAAGCGGCTCTCCGCCGGATCAATATCGAGCCCGACAATATGCAGCGTGCGTCCAGACCAGGTGACGGAAATCTCAATGCCGTTAACAAAGTAAATGCCCAATTGCTTAGCCGCGTCGGCGGCATCCGTCAAACCATCTAGGCTGTCGTGATCGGTCAAAGCAAGCGTATCGACGCCGTTTTCAGCGGCGAAGCGAACCACTTCAGCGGGCGAGTAAACGCCATCGGAGATGTTGGAATGACAATGAAAGTCGACGTTGTTCATAAGCCTAAGTGTGGTTATGATAGCAGACGCACTGGTGCTGACTGCGCTACGCTGCAACGCCAGCGCGCCCGTGGATAGCCGCTGCTGGCGATACCTGCCCTGCGAGGCGCACTGGTATTGGCTTGCAGGACATGCCATGTATGCGGCGACCTTTCCGCAATGTGACGTGCTGTATTGACACAAAGCAGACTATTGAGGATTACCTACCCAAATGACAAAAGAGTCGTCGTCCCCGCGAAGGCGGGGACCCAGTCGTATTAGGGTAACGACATTGGGTTTCCCCTTGCAGGGCGCGTTCTGGCTGGCAAGCCCGAACCGTTTCACAGGCGGCTTGTGTCCAAGCCGAAACCCCTGCTCCACCCCGCGCGGTGGATGACGCGGCCTTGGCGTTGATGGTCACGAGGTTGAGCAACGATCAATAGTTTGTCGAGTACCTTCCCGACTAGTATCATTCCATTTGGAGCAGTCTTTCTTAAGGATCAACACATGGGCGCGCGTGAAAATTTTATCGGTGGCAACTGGGTCGGCAGTGGTCAAGCGAGGCCCAATATCAATCCTTCCAATGTGAATGACGTCATTGCCGACTATGTTCGTGCCGATGAACAGCAAGCGAACGACGCCATCGAGGCGGCATCCGCCGCGGCGGCGAGTTGGGCGGACACGACGCCGCAAGTGAGATTCGATGCGCTGGACAAGATCGGCACGGAGATCCTCGCGCGCAAGCAGGAGCTGGGCGAATTGCTTTCTCGCGAGGAAGGAAAAACCCTGCCGGAAGGCATCGGCGAAGCGACCCGTGCCGGACACATTTTCAAATTCTTCGCCGGCGAAGCGTTGCGTATTCCCGGCGAAAAACTCGCGTCGGTGCGGCCGGGTCTGGATGTCGAAATCACCCGCGAGCCCGTCGGCGTAGTCGGCATCATCGCGCCGTGGAATTTTCCGATCGCGATTCCCGCTTGGAAAGTCGCGCCCGCGCTGGCGTTTGGCAATTGCGTCATTCTCAAACCCGCCGATCTGGTGCCGGGCTGTTCCTGGGCGCTGGCCGACATCATCAGCCGCGCAGGCTTACCCGCCGGTGTATTCAACTTGGTGATGGGCGCCGGCAGTGTCGTCGGCAACGTCATCCTGAATCATGCAAAAGTCAACGCCATCAGCTTCACCGGTTCGGTCGCCACAGGCGCGCGAGTGCTCGAAGCTGCGGCTAAACGCAAAGCGAAAGTACAGTTGGAAATGGGCGGCAAAAATCCGCTGGTGATCATGGACGACGCGGACTTGGCCACGGCGGTGAACTGCGCGGTGCAAGGCGCATTCTTCTCAACCGGACAACGCTGCACCGCTTCCAGCCGATTCATTGTGACGGAAGCCATACACGATAAATTTGTCGCGGCAGTCATAGAAAAGCTCAAGTCGCTGAAGATCGACGATGCCTTGAAACAAGGCACGGACATTGGCCCCGTCGTGGACCAAGCGCAGCTTGACCAAGATCTAAACTATATTGACATCGCCAAAAAAGAAGGCGCGAAGCTCGCCTTCGGCGGTGAGTTGTTGCAGCGTGAACACAAAGGTTTTTACCTGCAACCGGCGCTATTCACGGAAACCACCAACGCCATGCGCATTAGCCGCGAAGAAGTGTTCGGTCCTATCGCCAACGTCGTACGCGTGAAAAATTTCGACGCGGCCCTCGCGGTAGCGAACGACACTGAATTCGGTTTGTCGTCGGGCATCTGCACCACCTCGCTCAAGTACGCCACGCACTTCAAGCGCAAAGCGCAGGCGGGGATGGTGATGGTGAACGCACCAACGGCAGGCGTGGATTATCACGTGCCGTTTGGCGGCCGCAAAGGTTCGAGCTACGGCCCGCGCGAGCAAGGGCGCTACGCGGCGGAATTTTATACGACGGTGAAAACCGCTTACACCAGCGCATAACCGATAGGAAATAGACATGGCAACCAGCCTTTCTCCGATCCGCGTCCGTTATGAACATCCGAATTTTTCTATGGCGGAAGCCTGGGCGAAAGCGCCGGTCGAGCCGAGCCAACCGGAACGCATCGAACTCAAAGCGCGCATCAAAACGCTGTTGAAAGCGCAAGACGCGGTGCTGGTCGCGCACTATTACGTGCACGGCGATTTGCAGGATTTGGCTGAAGAAACCGGCGGCGTGGTATCCGATTCGCTGGAGATGGCGCGCTTCGGTTTTAATCATCCGGCCAAAACCGTGATCGTATGCGGCGTGCGTTTCATGGGCGAAACGGCGAAGATTCTCAATCCGGAAAAGCGCGTGTTGATGCCGGACCTGGAGGCGGAATGCTCGCTGGATTTGGGCTGCCCGCCGGACGAATTCAGCGCGTTTTGCGATGCCCACCCCGATCGCACCATCGTCGTCTACGCTAACACCAGCGCGGCGGTGAAGGCGCGAGCCGATTGGATGGTCACGTCCAGCATCGCGGAAAAAATCGTCGGCCACCTGCACGCACAGGGCAAGAAAATTCTCTTTGCGCCGGACAAACATCTCGGCGAATACATCCAAAAACAAACGGGTGCCGACATGCTGCTGTGGCAAGGTTCCTGCGTTGTGCACAATGAATTCAAGGCCAAGCAACTCGCCGAACTAAAAGCACAGCATCCCGACGCGAAAGTGCTGGTACATCCCGAATCGCCGGACAACGTGATCCGGCTGGCCGACTCCGTCGGTTCGACGACTGGCATTATCCAAGCGGCGCAGCGTTCCAGCGCGAAGGAATTCATCGTCGCGACGGACAACGGCATTTTGCACAAAATGAAAAAACTCATGCCGGAGAAAAACTTCATCGAAGCGCCGACCGCCGGCTACGCGGCGACCTGCCAAAGCTGCGGCCACTGCCCGTGGATGGCAATGAACGGCCTAAAAAATCTTGCGGCAGTTTTGGAAACCGGCAAAAACGAAATTCACATCGACGCGGAAATCAGCCGCAAGGCGAAGGTGTGCATCACACGGATGTTGGATTTCGCGACAGCGGAAAAAGCGCGCACGGAAGGGAACGCGTAGAATAGATTGCCTGGAGAATGTCTACCAGAGCGGCTCTCTGGCCTATTAGCTTGGGTTGTAACCCACCGGACAACATGAGGCATTGGTATGCACATTGTTGACGGAGCGATTGCCCATGCTCATTATTTCATCAAGTGTTGTTCAAACCATTCCGTCGCCGGATTCACGAACGCTGGAAATTTCGGGCCGTCATACGCTTCGAAGTGACCGCCGGGCACGACGACTAATTTCTTCGGCTCTTTGGCGTGCGCAAAGGCTTGCTCTTCGAGTTCGGTTGGGGTGATCACGTCGTTTTCCGCGACGATCATCAGTAGCGGCGTCGGCGCTATAAGATGAATGTACTGCGTAGGATCATAATCAAGACTGTCCTTGATCGAGCGAACAGTAATCTTATTAAGCCAGCTCGGCGCACGCGCCTTTGCCGTGTTGTCGAAAAAGTCGTGCCATTCCGGCGGAAAATCTCCCGGCCCGCG
>JBDSJK010000283.1:0-4467 GCA_039917535.1 Burkholderiales bacterium | reverse complement strand
ATCATCACCGGCGGCGGCTCGGGTTTGGGCGCGGCTACGGCGCAAGCCATTGTGGCGGCCGGTGGCAACGTCGTGCTTGCGGACGTGAATCCGGCCCAGGGGGAGGCGTGTGTGCAACGGCTCAGCGCCAAGGGGCGTTTTGTGAAAGCCGATGTCACCAGCGAAGCCGATGTTAAAAGCGCTATAGCCACGGCGTTCAAGGACTTCGGCGGTCTGCACGGTGCGGTTAACTGCGCGGGCGTTGGCGCGCCAGCCAAGGTGCTCGGCAAAGAAGGTCCCCATCCGCTCGATGTTTTTCAGCGCATTATCAACATCAATCTGATCGGCACGTTCAACGTGATTCGTCTCACTGCCGCCGCCATGGCGGAACAGCCAGCGGACGAAGGCGGCGAGCGCGGCGTGATTATCAACACCTCCTCGGTCGCGTCCTACGAAGGCCAAATCGGCCAAGCCGCTTACTCCGCGTCGAAGGGCGGCATCAACGCCATGACGCTACCGATTGCGCGCGAATTGGCGCGTTCCGGCATACGCGTCGTGACCATCGCGCCCGGCTTGTTTGACACGCCGATGATGGCGACCCTGCCCGAAGCGGCGCGCCAGTCCTTGGGCGCACAGGTACCCTTCCCGTCGCGCTTGGGCCACCCCGAGGAATACGCTGCGCTCGCCAAACACATCATCGAGAATATGATGTTGAACGGCTCCGTAATACGCTTGGATGGCGCGATACGCATGGCGCCCAAATAATATGATCGTCGATATCGCGATCAACGCAGACATCGACGCGCTGCGCGACAGCGTGCGTAAATTTGTCGGCGCGGAGATCGCGCCGCGCGCGGCGGAGATCGACCGCAGCAACGAATTCCCCATGGACCTGTGGCGCAAACTCGGCGACATGGGTTTGTTGGGCATGACCGTTGCTGAAACATACGGCGGCACCGGCATGGGCTATCTCGCCCATCTGGTGGCGATCGAAGAAGTGTCGCGCGGTTCCGCCTCGGTGGGCTTGTCTTACGGTGCCCATTCCAATCTGTGCGTGAATAATCTTTTCTTAAACGGCACGCAAGCGCAGCGCGAGAAATATTTGCCGAAACTTTGCAGCGGACAACACATCGGCGCCCTCGCCATGAGCGAGCCGGGTGCTGGCTCCGACGTGGTGGGTTCCATGTCGTGCCGCGCGGTGAAACACGGCGATCGTTGGATCGCCAACGGCAACAAAATGTGGATCACCAACGGACCCGATGCGGACACGTTGATCGTCTACATGCGCACGTCAGAGATCGAATCAGCGGCGCGCTCGATGACCGCCTTCATCGTCGAAAAAGGCATGCAGGGTTTTAGCACCGCGCAAAAACTCGACAAGCTCGGCATGCGTGGTTCGAACACCTGCGAACTGGTGTTTCAAGATTGCGAAATCCCCGAAGACAACGTGCTCGGGTTAGCGAACGCGGGCACACGCATCCTCATGCGCGGCCTGGACACGGAGCGCGTTACGTTGTCCGGCGGGCCGATAGGTCTGATGCAAGCAGCGCTGGATGTCGTCGTTCCTTACGTACACGAGCGCAAACAGTTTGGTCGTCCCATCGGCACGTTTGAGTTGATGCAGGGCAAGCTCGCCGATATGTACGTCAAGCTGCAATCATCGCGGGCGTTTTCCTACCGTGTCGCTGACGCAATCGAGCAAGGCCGTCCGTCGCGCAAAGATTCAGCGGCGTGTTTGCTGTACGCCTCGGAATCGTCAGTGCAAGTGGCCCTCGAAGCGGTGCAATGTTTAGGCGGCAACGGCTACATCAACGATTATCCAACCGGCCGCTTCTTGCGCGACGCAAAACTCTATGACATCGGCGCGGGCACCAACGAAATCCGCCGCATGCTGATCGGCCGCGAATTGTTTGACGAAACCATATGATGCCGGGAGAGCAAGTACCAGAGCGGCTCTCAGAGCACGGCACGCCACAGACCAATCTCCATGCGGCGTTGACGACTATGTCGCAAAAATATTTACACCACAATGCCTAAGCTAACCACAAAGCTAGACGCCGGCGCCGATTCGTTCGCTGCAAACGTGAAATATATGCGTTCATTAGTCGACGATCTGCGCGCTCGCGTCGAACAAATCGCCAGCGGCGGCGGCAAAGATGCGCGCGACAAACATGTTGCTCGCGGCAAGCTGTTGCCGCGTGATCGTATCCAGGCCTTGCTCGATCCGGGCAGTCCCTTCCTGGAATTTTCGCAGCTTGCGGCGTTTAATATGTACAACAACGACGCGCCCTGCGCGGGCGTGATCACGGGCATCGGTCGCGTGCAGGGCATCGAAGTTGTCATCGTCGCGAACGACGCAACGGTGAAAGGCGGAACCTACTATCCGCTGACGGTGAAGAAGCATTTGCGCGCGCAGGAAATCGCCATGCAAAATCGCCTGCCGTGTATTTATTTAGTGGATTCCGGTGGCGCATTTCTGCCGCTGCAGGATGAAGTGTTTCCCGATCGAGACCATTTCGGCCGTATCTTTTTTAATCAAGCCAACATGTCGGCGCAGGGCATTCCGCAAATTGCCGTGGTGCTGGGTTCTTGCACCGCCGGCGGCGCATACGTGCCGGCCATGTGCGATGAATCCATCATCGTGAAAAATCAAGGCACGATTTTTCTTGCCGGCCCGCCGCTGGTGAAAGCCGCAACAGGCGAGGTCGTGAGCGCAGAAGAATTAGGCGGCGGCGACGTGCACAGCCGCACGTCAGGGGTTACCGATCATCTCGCGCAAGACGATGCCCATGCGCTCTACATCGCACGAGAAATCGTCGCCTACCTCAATCGCAGCAAGCCGCAGTCGATTGTCGTGCGTCCGGTGACGGAGCCGCTCTATCCCAGCTTGGATTTGTACGGCGTAATTCCTAAAGATACCCGGCAGCCTTTCGATGTTCGCGAAATCATCGCGCGCATTGTCGATGGCTCGGCATGGCAAGAATTCAAGCAGCTTTACGGCGCGACGTTGGTGTGTGGCTTTGCCCATATCTTTGGCTACCCCGTCGGGATTCTGGCCAACAATGGCATTCTGTTTTCCGAGTCGGCGCTCAAAGGCGCGCACTTCATCGAGCTATGTAACCAGCGCGGTATTCCGCTGGTATTCCTGCAAAATATCACCGGTTTTATGGTCGGCAAAAAGTATGAAAACGCCGGCATCGCCAAAGACGGCGCGAAGATGGTGACCGCCGTGTCCTGCGCCAAGGTGCCGAAATTCACCGTCATTATCGGTGGCTCGTTTGGCGCGGGAAATTACGGCATGTGCGGTCGCGCGTTCAACCCACGCATGTTGTGGATGTGGCCCAACGCACGCATCTCGGTGATGGGCGGCGAACAGGCGGCGTCGGTGCTAGCGACAGTAAAACGTGACGGCATCGAAGGAAAAAAAGGCACCTGGAGCGCCGAGGAAGAAGAACAATTCAAAGCGCCGCTGCGCGCCCAATATGAAACCCAAGGGCATCCTTACTACGCCACGGCGCGTCTGTGGGACGATGGCGTGATCGACCCCGCCGATACCCGCATGGTGCTGGGATTAGGCCTATCCGCCGCAATGAACGCACCCATCGAAGAGACGCGCTACGGTGTGTTTCGGATGTAATGTCCATGCCGTCACGGTACGTAACCTATGTCTAGCCACTTGCCCTCGCTGAGCGACGGCGTGTTTACCGTCACGCTCAATCGTCCCGACATACATAACGCCTTCGACGATGTGCTGATAGCTGATTTGACGCAGACGCTGCGCGAGGCGGAAGTCAACGAAAAGATACGGGTCATCGTACTAACGGGCACGGGTAAATCGTTTTCAGCGGGCGCCGACCTGAACTGGATGAAGCGCATGGCGCGATATACGGAAGAAGAAAACTACCATGACGCCATGGCGCTGGCGGAGCTGATGTTGACCCTCAATCGCCTGCCTAAACCGACCATTGCCCGTGTCAATGGCTCTGCTTATGGCGGCGGCGTGGGACTGATCGCCTGTTGCGATATGGCGGTCGCGGTCAGCGATGCCCAGTTTGCGTTGACCGAAGTTAAACTTGGGCTAATCCCAGCGGTGATCAGCCCCTATGTCGTTGCCGCCATCGGCGAAAAAACGGCGCGGCGCTATTTCTTAACGGCGGAGCGCTTCGGCGCGACGGACGCGCAACGCATGGGTTTGCTCAATGAGGTGGTCGACGCGGACGAGCTAGATCAAGCCGTGGCGAGGATTGTGGCGTTGTTGCTTGCGGCTGGACCCGGTGCGCAAGCAGAGGCCAAGGACCTCATCGCCTGCGTTTCCCATCGCCCACCGACGGATTCCGTGATCGCCGACACGGCCGAGCGCATCGCCCACGTGCGTGTATCGCCAGAGGGACAAGAAGGCCTGGCTGCCTTCCTGGAAAAACGCAAACCAAACTGGGTCAAAGAATAATTGTTTAGCAAAATCCTGATCGCCAACCGCGGCGAGATCGC
>JBDSJK010000282.1:0-7000 GCA_039917535.1 Burkholderiales bacterium | reverse complement strand
AAGCGTAATATTGAGCTGCCATGCAGCCCAATCCCAGAGCGCCTCCTGGCGGTGCATTGTCTGATAGCCAGCATTGGCGGGTGTCCTGGACAGGGTACTTTTCAATTTCCTAAACATCTAATTGTTGCCTTAACCCGTATATCCGGATAGTTGTCATCAATCACATCCGGAGGAAGACATGGCGCAATTTGCTCTTTCAACTACATGGTTGCTAGAAGCGCCCATAGAGCCTGTATGGGACGCTATTTATCGTTCTGAGCATTGGCCTAGTTGGTGGCCATACGTAGTTGCGGTGGAAGAGATCGAGCGCGGTGCGGAGGATGGTTTTGGTAACGTGCGCCGCTACACCTGGCGCACCCGGTTGCCCTACACGTTATCGTTTCAGGCGTGCACGACGAAGATCGAACGGTTAGCGTTGCTTGAGGGTCGCGTGTCGGGTGAACTGGACGGTTGTGGTCGCTGGCATTTTTTCCAGCAGGACCACGTGACGGCCATACGCCACGATTGGGAGGTCAACGTTCATCAGCGGTGGTTGCGGCCGCTGGTACCGGCGCTGCGCCGTGCGATGCAGTGGAACCATGAAGCGGTGATGCTGGCCGGCGGCAAGGGGCTGGCGCGGCATCTGAACGCGCCGTTTCTCGGCATGAAGGTTTAGACTTTGTTGCTCCGGGCTATTTCCCGCTGAAACTGGGTTTGCGCTTGCCGATAAAGGCATTAATGCCTTCCACGATGTCACTGGTCCGCGCGCAGTCGCTGAAAGCTTGCGCCTCGGCTTCAAGCTGGCTTTCCAAGCTGGTGTCCAGGGATTGATTCATCAGCATTTTGGTTTTTGCAAACGCGACCGACGGCCCGCTCGCCAAACGCTTGGCGAGCGTACTGACGCGGGCTTCCAAATCCGTGGGTGCAACGACCCAATTCACTAGGCCGAGATTAAGCGCGGCGGCGGCGTCAAAACGGTCGGGCAGCAGCGCGAGTTCCAATGCTTTGCGATAACCGATCAGCCGCGGTAAAAAGTAAGTCGAACCACCGTCGGGACTGGCGCCGAGATTACTGTAGGCCAGCGTGAACATGGCGTTATCCGTGGCGATTGCGATATCGCAGGCGGCCATCATGCTCATGCCTGCGCCAGCACACGCGCCTTCAACCACGGCGAGCACCGGCTTGCCCATGCGGCGCAGCGCCAGGATCGCCAAATGAAACTCCCGCGCTTCCTTAATAATCAGCTGGGGCAGGGTGTCCATATGGGCGTGAAACTGGGTGATGTCCCCGCCCGCCATAAAGCTGCCGCCCGCACCGCGCACTACCACGGCGCGCACCTCGGCATTATCAGATACCGCTTCCGTGGCGGTCTTCAGTGCGATCATGAGATCGTAGTCCATGGCGTTTTTCACCGCCGGACGATTGAAAGTTAGGGTGGCGATTTGATCGCGAATGTCGACGAGTAGCGTATGGTTCACGGGGCACCTTGAGTAAAGAATTGTTTAATCGAACCTACGGAATTATCCCACGCAACAAGGGGAGGACGCTGATTTTTTCCCGCAGCTTGGGTAAACGAGCGGCGAAAACAATACCAGCGAGCAGACAACCTGAACCGGCGAGCAAGAACGTAGTAGACACGCCGATATGGTGGGCGACTTGCCCCAACGCCAAGTTGCCGAGCGGCGCGGTGCCGACAAAACACATGGTGTAAAAACTCATCACGCGCCCGCGCTTATCCTCGTCGACGATAGTTTGCAGGATAGTGTTGATGGACGCGGCGTGACAGATAATGCCGAAGCCGACAAAGATCATCAACAGTTGCGACAGCCACAAAATATGCGACTGGGAAAACAACATTAACGCGCTGCCGCAGATCATCGCGGCAGCAGCGATCATATTGCCCAGGCCCTGGATATTGCGCCTGGAGGCCAAATAAAACGTGGCGATGATCGCGCCGAATCCCGCGCATCCTATAAAGATGCCGAAGGTTTGCGCGGTACCGGCGAATCGCTCCGCAGCAAAGGCGGGCATGAGGGTGGTGTAGGGCATCGCCATGAAACTAATTAAGCTCAATTCCAATAACAGTACGCGGATGGGCATGAAGCCGAAGGCATAGTGAAAGCCTTCGCGCAATTCCATTGCTGCGTTAAACGCTTTGCGGACAATGGGCGTATCAATGATCTGGATGCGACTCAGGGCGACAAGGATGGCGGCATAACTCACGCAATTGATCAAAAAGCACATGGCTTCGCCAACCGCCACGACCAGTAACCCACCGATGGCCGGTCCAACCAAGCGTGTGGAATTCATGGTCAAAGAATTGAGGGCAATGGCGTTGGGCAAGTCGCTACGACCTCCGACCATTTGGACGATGAAAGACTGCCGCGTGGGAACATCGAAGGCGTTGATCACGCCCAAGACGCCCGCCAACGCAATGATTAGCCAAACCTGGAGGTTGCCGGAAAACGTCAAAATCGCCAGGGCCAGAGCCTGCAACGACGCCAGCGATTGGGTCAAAATAAGCATCTTACGACGATTGACACGATCCGAAACCAGCCCCGCAAGCGGACCCAACAGCAAAATGGGTATTTGATTAACGAATCCCATCACGCCCAGCATGAGGGCCGATCCGCTTAAACGATAAACCAGCCAACTCATGGCGACGAACTGAATCCATGTCCCGATCATGGAGCAGATTTGGCCAACGAAATAAAGCCGGTAGTTATGGTGGCGCAGCGCGCCGAATCTGAGTTGCAAGCTTGTGGCGACGAAAAAGGCCTAACGGAATCGGAAATTGCGCAAACTTGCCTTGAAATTAAGAATTAAGGGAGAAATCGCTAATATTGTGTATGGTTACGTCTGTAACTGCGTGTAATATATTAAAATATATCGCGGCAATTAAACCTTTTTATAGTTTAACACTTCCCAAAGTGCTGACTTGATTCGTCGCTAGCCGATCGCTATGCCTTAGCCAACATTCCCCCTATGAAATGTGAGAATTGTCAGAGTAAAAACGTTCGCCGCTCTTCGTGGAAACGGGACGAGCACGATAAGAGCCATTTTTTGTATGCCCCTTATCGCTGTCGCGATTGTGACCACCGTTTTGTGCGCATCAGCCGAACCTTTAAAGGCGCAATCCTCGGTGGAGCTTGCTTGATCGGTTTTTTCGGATTTATTACCGCGATGTTGCTCATGTCCCAGTCTGCGAGCATGACGGCGCCTCCCGATCATTCCCAGGAATTCGATGCGTCTCGAAAGTTAGTGCTCGAACGGGCAAAAAAGGGTAATCCCGAAGATCAATATGCGGTCGGCATGATGTATCTGCGTGGCGATGAATCTGAGCAGAGTTACAGCGACGCCATCAAGTGGTTTGAACTTGCCGCAAAGAGAGGCCATCCCGGCGCGGAACTTAACCTAGGTTTGCTGTACAAGAATGGCCGGGGGGTGTTGCAGGATTTCAGTATCGCCGCGGAATGGTTTGATAAGGCCGCGCGCAAGGGTAATCAGGAAGCAGAGTATCAACTGGGCACGCTTTACAAAATCGGCGAGGGCGTCAAGCACGATATGAAGCAAGCTTACGCCTGGTATAACTTGGCCGCCGCTCAAGGCTATGAGCCTGCCGTCGCCGCACGTGACAGCCTTGCCTCGTTTATGAATGCCGCCGAAGTCGCCGCCGGGCAGGCGCTATCCCGAGAAATCATGCCTACCATCGTCAAACCTGAAGCGAAATAGCCGAGGGCCTTTCTAGCATTAGAAGATCATTTTCGATGTGAGGCTGTTGCTAAAACCGGAAGCCTTTACTCAACTGCCCGGTTGAGTTACTGTTGATTTTAACAACATCACAAAGTCCCAGCGGAGAGAATCATGAATTCCTTCAAGCGCCTATTTCCGTTTGTTTTAGTCTTATTGTCTGCTTGTGGAGGGGGCGGGGGCGAGGGTGGCGGCGGTGGGAACGGAGGAGGTAACCCGCCACCGGCGAATTCTCAAGTGTTGGGAACATTAAAGGTCGCGTCAACAAACAAGCTAGAGCGCGAGCCCAATAACACCGTCGCCGCTTCGCAGGCTATCAACCCTGGGGATTCCATCGTCGGCGATGCCGGTGCTGCGGACCCTGGCTACCAAGGCATTAATGGTCGTCCAACGGCCACGCTTCAGGACCTCTATCGCATCACGATAACCACTGAAAACGTTCGTATTGTGCTCACCATGGCTCAAGGCGATTCCTCGGCCAACGACCTTGATTTGTTCCTACTAAATGACACCGGTGCCAACATCGTTACGACGTCGGAGGGCGTGGATCAACTTACCGAGACCGTGACCACTCCAAGCCCGGGCACCTATATAGTAGGCGTACGCGGATTCAAGGGGAAATCGGGGTATTTGCTTTCGGCGGGCACGACGACCACCTCCTCCGCCTTTGATCGGGAAACCAGTCCTGTCGGCGCGCAGTTCGTGCCCCGCGAATTACTGGTTAAGTACAAAAATTCCGTTTCGATTGAATCTCAAGCGCTCAAGCACAATTTAGCGCCGATGCGCCATGTTTGGAATGAAGCATATTTGATGAAACTTGCGACGTTATATCGGGCGTTGGCGGTGACCAAAGGTGGGCCTGAAAAAGTGAATGGCCCGGGCCATGAGGAGAACGAAGCGGTTGCGGCCACCTTGGAGGCGTTGCGTAAACTGCGCAAAGACCCAACTATCGACTATGCCGAACCCAACTACATACGCCACGCCGCCGCGGTACCCAGCGACGAGTTTTATAAGTTCCAATGGCACTACCCCGCGATCAACCTACCGGAGGCTTGGGACATCGCGACCACTCGAGGCGCCAATACCATCATAGCGGTGATTGACACTGGCATATTGAGCCAACATCCGGACCTTAAAAACCAGTTGGTTTCGGGTTATGATTTTATCAGCGATCCGACTAACGCCGCCGACAACGACGGGCGAGATGCCAATCCGGAGGATCCGGGCGATGGACTTCGGGCCGGTGAGAGTTCATACCATGGCACCCACGTGGCAGGCACGATTGCGGCGGAAACCAATACTGATGGGAAGGGTGTGGCCGGCATCGCGTGGAATGCTAAGATCATGCCCTTGCGTGTCCTCGGAACGAAGGGCGGCACCGACGTAGATATTATCGAAGCCATTAAATTCGCGGCGCGGCTAGACACCGCACCCATTCCCTCTCCGCCCGTCAAGGCCGACGTGATCAACATGAGCTTGGGCGGCGCTGGCCGGTCGCAAACCACGCAGGATGTGATTACAAATGCACGGGCCGCAGGCGTCATTATCGTAGCCGCCGCGGGTAACGACAATTCCAGCGAACTATTTTATCCAGCTTCTTACGATGGCGTGATTTCGGTCTCGGCTGTTACCTATGATTTGAAACGGGCGCCCTATTCAAATTTCGGTACCAAAATCGACATCGCCGCCCCAGGTGGCGATACCAGCGCCGACCTGAACGGAGACGGTTTTGCCGACGGTATCTTGAGCACCCTGAAAGATGATTCCTCTACGCCAGCACGCTTTAACTATGTGTTCTACCAGGGAACGTCCATGGCGTCGCCCCATATTGCAGGGGTGATCGCGTTAATGCGCGGGCTGAACCCGGGGCTCACTCCCGAGGATGTCGATCAATTGATAGAAGGTAGTCATCCTCTTTACAGCGGGCGAATTACGACTGACTTGGGCGAGACCGGACGCGACAATATTTTCGGACACGGTTTAATCGACGCAAGCAAAGCGGTAACGGCGGCAAAGTCCCTCGCCGGTAATACCACGCCAACGGGTTCTAACTTGGCGCTGTCGGCGTCCAACTTGGATTATGATAGCTTCTTAGATCACCTGTCGGTATCGGTATCGAATGGGGGCGGTGGTACACTTAATATTATTTCCATAACAACAGATCAACCTTGGCTGAAGGTTACGCCGACCAGCGGTGTGGCGCCTCTGCAGCTAGATGTGAGCGTGAAACGAGCCGGTTTAGCGGACGGCAACCACAACGGTAATATAACGGTCACAAGCGATGCCGAGAGCGGTGCTAAGAGCAAGACCATCCCCGTGACTTTACGTGTATCTTCAAGCGCCGCAACGGGCGATGTCGGCACTGTGTTTGTATTACTCATCGATCCCGTCAGTGGCAATACGATTAAGCAGGATGAAACGCAGGCGTCTGAGGGCTACCGCTTTGGCTTTAGCGGTATTACACCCGGAAACTACGATCTCTTCGCCGGGACGGACCGGGACAATGATGGATTTATATGCGACATCGAAGATGCCTGTGGCACCATCGGCGGGCTGTTGACGATTCATGCTACGGGTCAAGTGACCGGGGTCGATTTTCCAATCAACAATGCGCAAAACCAGCCTCAAGCGTTGTTAAAGAGAAAAGACGATTCGAGAAAACCATTGAAACAGCTGCGCTAAATCTGAAAAGATTGGATACGGTTTATGACACCACATCGTCCATTTCACCTGATCTGGCTTAGCTTCTTGCTCAGCGCCTGCGCGACGCCGCCGCAGCCGTTTGAAATTCTCAACAGTGGCCCGCAAACCTCGCTACGCGCCAATTCTTCCCAAGTCGCCGTGATTACCGACGAGGCGGAATTCGCCGAGCTTTTCGATCGAATTTCCGCGAACAAATTGCCGCCGCCCGACGCGCCTAAGGTGGACTTCACCCAGAATATTGTCATTTATGTGTCCCGTGATCCCAAACCTAGTGCGGGTTACGGTCTCAAGGTGCGGTCGGTGGTATGTTCCGGTGGTGTGATGTCGGTGGCGTTGAAGGAGGTCGATCCGCAAGGCATTGCGGGTCAGGCTCAAGTGATCACCCAACCCTACGTGGTGTTGACTACCGCGCGTTGCCCTAAGCTCACCCAGGTAGAAATTTCCGGGGCGGATTTGGCTGCGCTGCGGCCGATTCCCATCGCGCCGAAATAATCCGCTAAAACGGTGCGCTGCGTTTTACCGCGCCTTCGGCAATACCTTGGAATGGGCCGAGTGGGTTGCGAGTTTC
>JBDSJK010000281.1:0-8677 GCA_039917535.1 Burkholderiales bacterium | reverse complement strand
ACCAACCAACAATTTATTAGTACATCCGAAACAACGCTTACAATATTAAACGTTCGGCCATAAGCGATGCTCCGACTTTCTTATTCCACCCGCTAATTTGACAACTGCTTAGACATCAGTTACCTGCTGCCAAGAAATGAACCATATGTCACAGCACAATCTATGGCCAGTTCGAAAAAGGACGATGCCTGCCTGTAGTTATTCCAAGCAAGGTTTACATGATGTGGAATGTCTTACCGACCAATTTACATTTGTTAGTTACTTCTGTTGTCGTGGCGGCACTAGCGAATGCTCTATAAATTAAATATCCTCCATTGTACTTGCCGTCGCATGCAGAAATGGCATGGGGCTTGCTCAATAATCAGCAGGGCGGCTCGTCGCGCAGTCGTTCGATGCTTGAGCATAGGAGGTATTTTCATGAGTCATGGACAACGTTATGAACGAATTGCAAGCGCAAGCAGGAACAGATCGAATTACCGCTAGTACAAACCCGTAGGGGAAGGACTCAGGACCGGGGACAACTATCATGGCTGCTGATACGCTGGTAGGTAATGATGTCGTGAACACAGCGGGAGAAGATCTCGGCGACATAGAGGCAATAATGCTCGATGTACCCAGCGGACGCATTGCGTACGCGGTGTTGTCGTTTGGCGGATTTTTTGGACTTGGAGACAAATTGTTCGCCATCCCCTGGAACGCGCTTCAACTTGATCGGGATAACAAACGCGTCATTCTAATCGCAAGTAAAGATCGGTTAGAGAATGCGCCGGGTTTCGACAAAGACAACTGGCCGTCCATGGCAGACCAACGCTGGGCACGTGACATACATTCTTGCTATTCGTCTCGCCCCTATTGGGAGTGATGCTTATTGGCGGGTATAGGTCAGGGGGATGATCGAGATCATCCCCCTTTTTCCGACGCTACCACGGGCGTAATTTGCCGCGTAATTTTAAAACTAAATGCAAACTACAAACCCATTATCAACTTTTCACTGCGAGTCGCAATGTTGTGTTTGGTGCGGGGTCTGCCAGTTACTCAACGCGGGGTGCCCCGTCGCACGAGATTGACTATTGCGAGCAAAATTACCGCACCCAAAAACGAGATCATTAATCCGGGCAGACTGAAGTTATTTTGATTAATGGTCGCGGAGCCAAACATTGGCGATAAAACTAGTCCGCCAAGAAATGCGCCGACGATACCTACGACAACATTGAGTATCACACCTTGTTGCGCATCGGTCTTCATTACGATACTTGCGAGCCAGCCCAGTACGCCACCCACTACTAACCAAATCAACATATTCATCGCTTCACTCCTCAGTAATAGTTAGAACCTCACTTACGAACGGTTCCGAGTATAAGCAAGCAAAGTACGTGCCAGAGTCACATTTGGCGCGGCATTTCGATTGATCGTGAGAGGTGGCGCCGGAAATTAGCGCTAGCAGATAAGTGAAGTACCTGCTCTTTATACAATAGCTGTCTACTCTTGCTTTCATTAATTTCCCGACAGGCAAAGTTCTTTTCTACGTAAGAATTACACATGGTTATGTAAAAACAACCCGTTCCTGGGCCTCGTTCCTGAAATGCGCTGCAGCACGCGCCATATCCAACTCCAGGTTTGGCGCTTACACCTTACCAATGGATAAAAATTCAATTGGCATACTCCTTGCTTCTAGAAAACCATGGGCAGCTAACATAGCCCTATTTCATAACTGTTCTTAGGAGATTTAATGATGCATAAGAAAACGCAAGTTCTGACTCAAATCCTTTCTGCTCTAGTGTTGACTGCCGCCAGCGTGACGGTTTTTTCGGCCGACGAACCGGCGAAATCCGAGCCTGGCACCTCGATGCCACAACCGGACAAGGCAAAGAGTAATGAGCCGGTCAAAACATCGACAGACGTCTCGGCACAGATGAAGATTCTAGACCCGGACGCCGATGGTACCGTCTCCAAGACGGAAGCGGCCAAAATGGCCGGTTTGACTGAAGTGTTTGATAAAGCCGACAAAAATAAAGATGGCAAGTTGGACGCCGGCGAATTTGCGACGGCGCTTGGGCTGATCAAGAAGTAGCTCGCCGAAAATCGCGACCGTTATTGGCGACACATGTTCCTTACGGCGCGTGTTCGCGGGTACCGGTAGTTATAAAAGGGTAAATCGCCAAACGAAAGCATTACTGATTAGTATAGGAGTACGAGATGAACAAAGATCAAGTAAAGGGCCGTGCAAAAGAGGTTACGGGTAAAGTTAAGGAAATCGCGGGCAAAATTGTCGGCAATACTACAACTCAAGCCAAAGGCGTCGTGGAAAAAACGAAAGGTAAGATTCAAGCCGACTACGGCGACGCCAAAGAGCATATCCGCACCAAACGTTAGCGATTGGCGCGTCGTCAGGGGGCTATATTTTCTTTGACGGCCGCGCCAACTTCGCATCCATCATTTGGTTTCCCATAGAGGAATGACATAGTCTTGCTAAGGAGCGTAAATAATTGTGGGTAAATATTTGCTTGCTTGGATGTTGGGAGTTCCCGCGATCTTGTTAGTGGTAATTTATTTATTCATGCACTGAGATGTTTATTTCTGCAGAATTAACGCGATAAGATTATCGGGCTCCACGGGCTTAACTATGTGATGATCAAAGCCCGCATCCTGGGAGCGCGACATGTCTTCATCTTTGCCGTAACCGGTGAGCGCCATGAGGACGGCAGCTTTCGTCCCAGGGTACGAGCGCAGCCGCCGCGCGAGCTCGTAGCCGTCCATGCCGGGCAAGCCGATGTCTAGCAGCGCCACCTCGGGGCGGAAGTCGCGGCCTCAAGCGCGCCAAGGCCTTTATAGGCGTAGCGCACGGTGTGGCCCTCGAGTTCGAGCAGCATGCCCATACTCTCGGCCGAATCGGCGTTGTCGTCGACCACCACCACGCGCCGAGGCGCACCCGAGGTTGCGGTCTTTGGTTCCGCCACTTCGCCGCCATGCTGTTCGACTAGGCTTTTCACGAGCGAAAGCCAGATCCCCAAGCCGCCCTGCTCCCGGTCAAGTGAGCGATCAGCCTGGGTGAAGAGGTCGAACACGCTAGTGTAGTGCTTCGTAATTAAAGGGATTAATATTTTGGTGCGGCCTCCAAAGGATAAGATGATTCTTGGAGGTGGCGATGAGAGTTGCAAGCACGATTGAACTGAGCGAAGCGGAGCGGGAGAAGCTGCTCAGGCTGGCGCAGTCGAATCGGGTAGAAGTGCGTCTGGCGCGGCGCGCGAGCATCGTGCTGCTGGCGGCCGAGGGGTGGGACAATCAGGAGATCGGCGCAGCGCGGGGAGTGGGCCGGATTCAAGTGGGGCGCTGGCGCGAACGCTATGTGTTTGGGGGATTGCAGGCGATTGAGAAAGACTTACCCGCGCTGGCCGCACAGCGTTGACGGATGTGGCCAAGATCGTGCGATTGACTACCCAGACCCCACCGGACGGCGCAACGCAGTGGAGCACCCGAACGCTGGCGGCAGTTGCGGGTGTGAGCGACATCACGATACAGCGTATCTGGGTTGCCCACGGCCTGAAGCCGCACCGGGTACGCCGGTTCAAGGTGTCGCGCGATCCCCAGTTCGTCGAGAAACTCGATGACATCGTCGGTCTGTACCTGTCTCCGCCGGTGCACGCCTTCGTGCTGTGCTGCGACGAGAAGTCCCGAAAAGGGGACGAGAGCGAGGTACAGGCGCTTGACCGCACACAGCCGGGATTGCCGATGAAGCCCGGACGTGCCGCCACCATGACGCACGACTACAAGCGTGAGTTACACAGACATCATTTCAATTTTGTGATGTTAAATTCGTTTTAGCGCCGTGCAGCTTCGCGAGCGCTTTGTCCGCTTTCCAATTGCTAAGTTGAAGCCGTTCTTTCGTCGCGTCATAACTGGCGATGACGTCATCCCACAATGGAATCTGACCTTCAAACCGCGGCGAACGCTTCGCACACCGGCTCTCACTAACTAAACCGGCTTCGCCTTGCACTTCAAAACGTCTTAACCATTTGCGTAACGTCGGACGAGATATTCCGCCGCGCCGACAAACTAGACCGGCGTCACCGGTTTGTTCGTACAACCGAATCCATATCAATCGACGTCGAATTTCATCCAACCGCTAGTCTTAATTGAAACGATATGAATGTAACACAGAGAGGTGGCCAGACTTTGACAGGCAGTACTTCCTCGACGAACTCAACGCGATCGCTGACGAGGCTTACGACTCCAAGACCACGCGCGGCTATCTCGTCGCTCTCCTGATCTATCACCAACTCACGGAAGAAATGCCTTGCCTTCTTCTCGACCACATCGAATTCTATGTCCAACTTCAATTGGCTCCAGTCGAGATTCACAAAGCCGGCATAGGCATCGGCCTGAAGTACGCCGCTGAAACGTTGCCAATGCTTCAGCGGATGTTCGCCTTTGCGATCCGGTGAGTATTGAAACCATACCGCGGGTGGATCGGTACTGCCGCAGGGTCGGTCATCGCGCACAATAGGCCCACAACCGCCCGGTCTTGGTTTTACCCCGCCCCGGTTGCAACACCGGCACCGGGGTGTCGTCGGCGTGAAGTTTATCGGCGCTCAACCCGTAGTCTTTGAGGGCCTTGACCCGAGGTGTCAGTAACTGCGTCGACGCACGGACCCAATCGGCCAGCGTGGAGCGCTTCACCCCGTCGCGGGCATAGATCTCACTTTGCCGATACAGCGGCAAATGATCGGCTTATTTGCCGACTCAGACGTGGGCGATTAATCCAGGGCCGCGTAACCCTCGATGAATCGGACGTGAGGGCGCGGGCTGTTGGCCAATGGTTTGGCACTGCGGGCAACGTAGTTTGGGGCGCACATGCCGAATGACTTTGAACGACGCCGGTACGTATTCCAACATCTCGCTGACGTCTTCACCAATCCTCGTCATGTCGCTGCCGCAAGTGCTGCAGGTACACGCCGGAGCATGCTCAAGCCGGTTAGGCACGTACAGCAATTCCTCTCCGTATTCGGTGATTGAATACTTATTCCGAGCCGGTCGCCATCTTCTTAGAGCGAAGCACTATCGTGAACTGATGCAGCGGCGTTTCTCCAGCTGGGCCGATGGGGTGGGAAATCCGGCCACTGCGTGATCGATCGAAGCGACCAAACACGATTGCAGGAAAAACTCGCTAACAATTTGGCCTACGCGAGTTAACTTGACGATACCCTTGTGACTTAATTCACGTTGATTGCCGCGTAACGTTCCAGCTTCCCAGATAGCGCTGCTCCAGCCAATGGATCAGGGTTTGTCATGCCGTCATGTTGTATCTCCTCTAACCGGGATATTTCACCGTGACGCAAGAAATGAGGTTGGCGTTCTCTATGTGGCCAGTGTTGATATGCGGAGGGCTTTGATAATCATCTAGTCGGCCTGCTTCGGGTCAAAAATTGGACTTACACTTTAACCATGCCGCGTGCGCACGGCGAGGAGGCCAACTAGATGATTATCAATACCGGAATAGGCAGTGCGCACACTGAACCGCGACCTCAGCCACGGTGATGAGGGAAGCGGGTCGTCTCAACGTGATGCCGCGGTGATAGCGTACTTTCCCAAAGAGACACGAAGAGCGCCGCGGCAAGCAAAATCACGCCAACCCAATGTACATTGTGCAATCCCGTCAGGCTGATGGCGATGCCGCCCAGCACAGCCCCGCCAGCTTGTCCACCATAGAGCGCCGAGGTGTTGAGTGCCAGGGTCGCGCTTGCCAGACGCGGGTTCAGATTGACCAATCGCGCCTGCTGGGCGCTGCTCACGGCGAACGCAGCGCCGCCCCAGAGGCCAATGCCGATCATGATCGGTAACAATCCTGTGCCGGCGTAAGCGATGATCAGGAACGCGGCGAGCAGCACACCTAAACCCACGCTCGCCACCCGTCCGGCACCCACCCGATCCACCGCCCGTCCCGCAGCGATGTTACCGATTACACCGGCGACGCCAAACCACACCAACAGCGCGCTAAAACCGATCGGTCCAATGCCATGTTGCTGTGCCAATAACACCGCGAGATAGGTGAACAGCGCGTACTGACCCGCCATACAAAGCATGGTTGCCGCCACCGCGAGCATCAGCACCAGCTGGCGAAACAACCGAAACCAACTTCGCGCCGCCACAGCCGGTGTCGAGATGCCATGCGGCAACGTCCAAGCGAGGCAAGCCATCGCGAGCAGCGCCAGCGCGGCAACCAGGCCAAAGGCGCTACGCCAGCCGAATTCGCCGCTAACACAAACCCCCAATGGTGCGCCAATTACGCTTGCCAGGCTAAAACCGACAAACACCACCGCAATTGCCCGGCCCCGCTGTACCGCAAGCACCATTTGTGCCGCGAACGCAGCAGCATTCGGCGTGAAAAGCGCGGCGCCTAAGCCAGCAAGCGCGCGTGACAGCGCTAACGTCGTGAAATTAGTTGCGAAGCCGCCTATCAAACTCGCGATTGCAACGACCGCTAGACCACCTAATATCACCCGCCTTTGCGCAAGCCGGCCAGTCACCATGCCGAGCAGTGGCGCGCCTAGCGCTAAGGTAAGGCCGTAAATCGTCACCAATTGGCCCGCTAGCGCGACGCTGGTTCCTATGCTTAAGGCGATAGCCGGCAAGATTCCGGTCACGATCAACGATCCGGTTCCCAGTGTGAAATTCCCGAGGGCAAGTGCCCAAAGCCTAGGGTTCATGCAAGCCTATATTCCTCATTCGAAGTTGATGACAGAAGTTACCAGCGGCGGTGCGCCGATTGAAATACCCACCTCTTAACAAACCGTAATGATGGCAGCGTGAGTCAAAGCCAGCAGTGCCAAAGCGCACGCGAAAATTGTGACTTTTGTCACAGTTTCTCATGCCTGGGTCGTTGTGCGCGGGTGCCGTAGCGTGAATAAGTCACATCCATGCTGTGCATTAGCGCAATGAATTGGTCTACCCAGAAGCGGATGATGGGAAGCATCGAAACAACGTAACTAGAGCCAGGAGACCAGCATGACACGCACATTCACTCAGTTCGGGACACGCTTAGTCAACCGCTTGATCCGATGGCTCCAGACGCACTGCGAACACAAGCTTGAGAAATACGCTGCCATGCACCATCTGGCTGACAGTTGATTCAACGAGATCTGGCGCTTCCAGATAAGCCGTTCCCTTCACCTCCTAAGGAGATACCACCATGCTTACCAACAAATCTGTTACCGCTGTTATCCTCGCCGTAGCTACTTTGTCGATCAACGCCTCTGCCGCACCGAGCCAAGACAACCCCCTTCACCCCGCTTACTACGCCGAGCGGGTCACCAGTGAGTTTAATATCAAGGCAACGGAGCGCTATGTCGATACGGGTAATCCGCTGCGCCCTGCGTATGCCAAGACTAGCTTCTCCACCGATTGGGTTGCCACCGGGTCACCTACCAACAATCCCTATGTCGATGCACGTAATCCGCTGCATCCTACATTCAAACGTTTCTAAGCACGCTTCCTCCTCTTGCCCGGCGTAGTCGCGCCGGGCTTTTTTACTGGAGATGCTTGGGGTAGGCGGTTGCTAATGTATAGGTCATACGGTTAAGCTGGAACAAGCCGACACCGTTGACTAGGGGGAGAATAATTTGAACGCAATTGAAAGTTGGCGCCCTGAAATCGGGCTGGAACCGTTCGAGACCGGCCGGTTAAGGTCTCAACTGGCTGAAGACCAGATCGCTATCTTGCATTTTGTTGTGGCAGGTGAAACAGCGCTCTATCGGGCCATTCGCGGCGACTTGGCGATCGGTTTTGCTATCGCCCGCGAAGTTCTCAAATCCCCACCCGCCGGTCGCCTTGTACTTCTCGCTATTCTTTTGCATGACCCCAACCCAGCGCCTCGCGCCTTCCAATTGCGAGCCATCGTCCGTCGCGACAAGCGCCAACACGTCGAGCACGAGTGTCGACCCATCGGCGAAGGTTCCACTTTGGTACCCTTTCAAGCCGACACTGTTTGCGTAAACATGGTGGATACCGCCGATCGAAGTAAATCTGGGATGCTTCTCGGTCGCGATCTGAGTTTTAACGTGAAACCAGCTACGGTAGCCATCGGGATAAGGGACTGCATCGTCCGCGCCGCCTGCCAAGCTACTCAATCCAAGTGCGATGATCAATCCCATCAAATTTTTGTGCCGCATGGTCTTCTCCTGGCAAGTTATTTTCATGTTTGCAAGCCGACTTGCACAATCGGCGCTGCTATACTACGCGCGGGGTGGCAAAGCGACTATCCCACTTTTTTGAGATACATTTTAATTGTAGCGCACATCACCCAAGCACTGGAAATGCGTAGCGTTAAAAGTGTGTTCGTGAATCGCTGCGCTATTCAAGCGCCCTAGGATTCAACCATGTTTGCGAACACCCCAGACAAGAACATGCGCGTAGTGCGCGCTTTGCTAGCCAGTGGTTGGTTGTTGCTCATCGCATCGTTGTTTTGGGATCCCATTACACCCGAGCTCACCCGACCGGACAATATTGCCAGTCCGTTCCGGCTGAGCGGTAAATCTGTCGAGGTCCAAGGGCATATCCTCAGTGAGCAGACCTATGCCATGGGCAATCGTTTTTTTTGGACCATGCTCATCCCACTATTGCCGTTATTTTTATTGGTGTTCGGTCATGAAGCATGGCGCCGAATTTGTCCGCTTTCTTTCAT
>JBDSJK010000280.1:0-4610 GCA_039917535.1 Burkholderiales bacterium | reverse complement strand
CAGTATTTCGCCGTGGGCGCCGTTCGAAATGTTAGGTTGCAGAGCGACGACGGGCTGGTAATACAAGCGAAACCGCTCCTCTGCCAAGGCGTACTTGATTCGCGATGTCCATTGCATTTCTCCGTGGCGCAACGCAAGGGCTGCGTTGTCAGGTTGATAAACATCCATCCAGTTACGACCCACATCCTTGGCGACGTAGCAAGCGTTATCGGCAGCGCTCATCAGGCTGGAAAGACGGTCTGACGAAGAAACAAGCCGTCTGTGCGGCAATGCGTAAGCTCCTTCACCTGATTATCGGCGTGCTTAAATCCGGTAAACCCTTTGATCCCTCTCTACTAACATCAAAATCACTTGGCACGGGAGGTTGCATCTACCGGTGTTCGTGTTACAGCAGCGCCTAATAAACCGCGCCGCGTGCGGTAATGGGCCAAAGGTGCTCGACGATCCCATTGCGAACGCAGACATACCAGTCGTAGAGGTTGACGGTCGGATCGCAGTGGCCTGGGATGAGTTTGATCTTGTCGCCTAGCTTGAGCGACGATCCCGGGTTGGAAATTTTCAATACGCCATGTTCGTCCGATGCGCCTACGTACTCGACGCCGGGGTATCCGACAACCGTTGGCATGCCAGAATCGACACTGTGGGCTTTTAAGCCAGCATCGACGACCGCGCGATCGGCGGCGGGTTTGCTCATCACTGTCGTCCACACGCATAAACTATTTTCGAATTGGACGAATACTTCACCGTCCTCGGCGCGGTTGCGGCCGTAGTCGGCGTCCATGAACACATATGAGCCGGGTTGAATTTCGTTGTAGACCTTGCTCGCCGCTTCGAATAGGTAGGTTCCGGTGCCGGCGCCGGTGATGATGGGGCAGGCGATGCCGTTCTTTTCGAGCAATTGTTTGGTTTCAAGCGCATGGCTGGAAGCCGCATGGATATTGGCTCTCCGGTCGGCATACGTGCGCAGGTGTTGCGCTTTGCCGTGATACGCATGCAGCCCCGCAAAGCGCAGATGTTCGCTGCCGGCGATGATTTTCGCCAACACCAACGCGGGATGACCTGGCATCACACCACAGCGCGGTGTACCGACATTGATCTCAATGTAGAGATCGAGTTGCGCACCGTGCTTCTTGGCAGCGGCGCTTAAATCGGGGAGATTTTGCGCGTCGTCCACCGCGACGCCGATCTTTGCGCGAGTCGCCAGTTGCCCGAGGCGAGCCAATTTTTGCGCGCCGACGATCTCGTTGCTGACGAATACGTCACGCACGCCGCCGTCCACCATCGCTTCCGCTTCGCTGACTTTCTGGCAGCACACACCGATTGCACCTAACTCGATTTGCTTGAGCGCGATGATCGGAGATTTGTGTGTTTTCGCGTGCGGCCGAATGCGCACCGGCTTGCCAATCAATGATTCCGGCAAGCGCCGCAGATTGCGCTCCAGGGCATCCAGTTCAATGAGTAACGCAGGTGTGTCGACATCTTCCAGTGCCATGCCGATTTCGGCTGGAGGCCTCGTCATTGCTTGCTATCAGGTCGATGCAGTTTGAACGTTCCAGTCGCTTTGGCGAGAATTTCGCCGGCTTCGTTACGCGCTTCTCCTTCGCAAAACACCAGCGACTTACCGCTCTGCATTGCGCGACCTTCTGCGAGGATGCGTCCGGTTGATGCGCGGATGAAATTCACTTTGATCTCGACGGTGATCGAGCCTTTGCACGCGGGGTCGAGGGAAATTGCCGCCATGCCAAGGGTGAGATCAAGCAACGTGAGGATCGCACCGCCGTGGGCTGCGCCCCAACTGTTCTTCAGCTCCGGCTTGATGTTGAGTGCCGTATGCGCAATGCCGTGCTCGCGCTCGAGCGCTTCTATGCCGAGCAATTCACCGAATGGAATATTTAAGCCGAAGATACCGTCGCTCATGGGGCTGGTGTGATCTTGACGTAAGTCAACGTGTGGTGGGTTAACAGTTTGCCGTCTAACGTGCGGCATTCGGCAACGCCGAAAATCTGGTTTTTTCCGAGTTTGAGGACTCGCGCTTTTGCGACGATTTCCTCTTGCCGTGCCGAGCTTAAAAATGTCGAGTTGAGTTCGCTAGTGACGGTGGGGACATTTGCGCCAAGTTTAGTCATGATGGCGAACCACATCGCGACATCGGCAGCCGCCATATACACAGGCCCTGCGACAATGCCGCCCGGTCGCTCCGTCGCTTTCGAAAACGGAATTCTCAGTGCACATTCGCCGTCATCCAGGGACGCAAGCGCTATGTTGTATATCTTAGCAAACGGTGTTTGCAGCAAAACCGCCTGGATTTCTTGTGCGGTGACGGCGATCTGAGCAGACACTCGCTACACCGCCATGACACCGCCATCCACCGCAAGATATTGGCCGGTGATTTGCTGTGAGGCGTCGGATGCGAACAGTACGGCGGCGCCTTTGAGATCTTCGGGGCCGCCGACGCGGCCCAGCGGCACACCGCTAGTTACTTTATCGCCTAGATGCTCGAATATGCCTTTCGTCATCTTAGATGGAAAAAAGCCGGGGCAGATGGCGTTGACGGTGATGTTGAATTGACCCCACTCGGCGGCGAGGGAACGAGTCATGTTGACTAGCCCGCCCTTGCTTGCGTTGTAGGCAACGGTGCGCAAAACGTCAGGCGGCGAACCCTTGAGCCCGGCAATGGAGGCAATATTTACAATGCGGCCATAGCGGTTTGGAATCATGGAATGTTTGGCGACCGCTTGGGTAACGAGAAACACAGCGGTCAGATTCAAATTCATCACCTTGTTCCAGGCGTCGAGCGGATGGTCTTCAGCCGGAGCGCCCCAGGTGGTGCCCGCATTGTTTACCAATACGTCAATTTTGCCCCAACGCTTGATGACGTCGAGCACTGTGGGTTCCGCAACGGCGTGATCCTGCAGGTCGGTCACGATTGGATAGGATTCGATGCCCATACCTTGTAAATGCGCAACGGCTTGGTCGAGTTCGCTTTTCTTGCGCGCGGTGATGGCGACTTTTGCGCCCATTTCGCCGAGGGCCTCGGCCATCTGCAGACCAAGCCCGCGTGATCCGCCGGTGACGAGCGCGACGCGGCCTTCTAAGCTGAATAATTGTTTGATGCTCATGGGGTTCCTAAAAAGTGGTTACTTGATTTCAATCTGTATTGCTTCGAATTCGTTCTCGCCAAAGTTACCGACGAAGTATTTTTTGCCTGCGGGGATTTCGAAGTAATCGCCGGTATCATAATCCGTGAGGGTACGCGAGCGCGGCAAATCGATCACCGCTTTGCTGGCTTTCACAATGACCATGAGCGCGGGGCGTGTCAATACTCGTTCTAGGGTTTTTTCACCTTTGATGAGTTTGAGTCTAGTGACGCGTACCCGATCATTCTCCAACACTGGAACGAACATGGGCGGCAACGCTGTCATCACCAAATCCGGATCCGTTGGCGCTTTTAAGGTTTCGATATCGAGCACGCGCAAATCCGTTTTGCCTAGGTTTGTGACGCGATGAGTAAGCGGTGTTTTAGTGTGAGCGCGATACCAAACCTCACCGGCCTTAAACGGCGGGCGCTTGGTGATTTCCTTGCCGGGTTCTTCTGATTGCGTTTCCGCGCTATCAATGCAAACAAAAACGCTGTCGGCCAGATGGGTGTGATAAAGAGAGACATCGCCTGCCGGAATGCGCGTGTCGAAAATGCGCAGCAGGTCGTTGGAAAAGACCAGTTTGTGGCGCGGCTCCTGATCGATGGGTACGACTTTATCCTGCGCGGCCGCGTAGCCTGTCAAACACAGCAATAAAAGATATGCTACAAATCTTGCGTGGGAAATGAGTCTCATGGTTTATTGTTTCCTTAGTGTTTCAGATTTTGCTGAAAACTGAGCCGTATCAATCGGGTGCATCGCCACGACGCCCGCCAGTCGGCCTGGTTGGGCCGGGGTGCCTGGAGAGGCGCTCTGGACGGGCGTTTGCGAGCAGATAACTGCCGCAAACGCCGAAACTAATTTCAATGCACGACCTCGAACAATCCCGCCGCGCCCATGCCACCACCGACGCACATGGTGATCACGACATATTTCACGCCACGGCGACGGCCTTCGATTAACGCGTGGCCGGTCATGCGCGCGCCACTCATGCCGTAAGGATGGCCAATCGAAACCGAGCCGCCGTCCACATTCAATAGATCGTTAGGGATGCCGAGGCGATCGCGGCAATACAACACCTGCACGGCGAAGGCTTCGTTTAATTCCCAAAGACCGATATCATCCATCTTAAGATTGAATCGCTCCAGCAAACGCGGCACGGCGAAGATCGGGCCGATGCCCATTTCATCGGGCTCGCAACCCGCCACTTCGAAGCCACGGAAAATGCCCAGTGGCTTGATGCCGCGCTTTTCCGCAAGTGTGCTGTTCATGACTACGCAGGCCGACGCGCCGTCGGAAAGCTGGCTGGCGTTGCCGGCCGTGATGTAACCGTTTTCGCCGATCACCGGCTTAAGATTTCTAAGCCCCTCGATGGTGGTGTCGGGTCGGTTGCCTTCATCTTTCTCAAGCGTGATTTCGACCATGGTCGATGCACCGGTGTCTTTGTCGATGAGTTGTTTGTAGGTGTGCAGC